>NZ_JAIFKJ010000514.1 GCF_019695415.1 Thiohalocapsa sp. | reverse complement strand
ACGTGTTGGAAAAGGGACAGCCCCAGGACACCGGCATCGGCACGCGGGCGGCGACGTATTCGGGAAAGCGCGGGTGATAGCTGGTGGTGAAGGGCTGCCCGGCGCGCAGACAGTAATTGCGCATCGCCAGGCCAATCGGCCCTTCGGTGGCCACATGGATGAAATCGGGCTGGAACCGCTCGATCTCCTTGCGCACGCCGCGCCGCGAGATCATCGCCAGCCGGATTTCCGGATAGGTGGGGCAGGGCACGCTCGGCCGGCTGTTGGGGGTCAGGAATGCAACCGTGTGCCCCATTGCCTCGGCATATTTGGCGAAATGCTCATAGGTGCGCACGACGCCGTTGACCTGCGGATGCCAGGCGTCGGTGGCCACCAGGAGGCGCATTGGCTGCTGCGAGTGAATATTCAATGCTGGCTTGTCCGGTTCTGCCGAGCCGTCAAGCGGCTTTGGTGATGTCTTGCTGTTCAGCGGCCTGGCTCTGCTCTCCGGAAACGTCCATCCAGCGGATCATTTCCAGCTTGCCGTCCCACGTCTCGCCGACAGCGGTGCCGCTTTCCACCCAGTCGCCGGTGTTGACGTAAAGGATATCCTCGAATTGGCGCATCGCCGGATGATGGATATGCCCGCAGATCACGCCGTCGGCATTGTGGCGGCGCGCTTCGCCGATCAGCGCGCTCTCGAAGTCGCCGATGTAGTTCACCGCCTTTTTCACCTTGTGTTTCAGATAGCCCGACAGCGACCAATAAGACAACCCGAAGGTCCGGCGCACCTTGTTGAACGCGGTGTTCAGGCCCAGCGCGGTGACATACGCCCAGTCGCCCAACAGCGCAAGCCATTTGACGTAGCGGATCACCACGTCGAACTCGTCGCCGTGCATGATCAGAAAGCGCCGGCCATCGGCCGTTTCATAGATATCGTTGAGCTTGAACTCCACCCCGCCGAACTGCTGGCCGCAATATGGGCGCAGCGCCTCGTCATGGTTGCCGGGGATGAAGATCAGCCGCGACCCCTTGCGGACCTTTCGCAGCAGCTTCTGGATGACGTCATTGTGCGCCTGGGGCCAGTGCGGGCTGCGCTTGATCCGCCAGAAGTCAACGACGTCTCCGACCAGATAGATGGTGTCGGCCTCGAACTGGCGGAGGAAATCGAGAAGGGCCTCGGCCTGGCAGGCCTTGGTGCCCAGATGGATGTCGGACAGGAAAAGCGTCCGATAATGTTTCGTTGGCTGCGCTGTCAGGGCTCGCTCCTGCACCTCAGTTTATCCCGTTAACCTTCAACACAACCCGATTCATGTTTCAGTCATGTGACAGCGGCCCGCCGCGCGCCAGGCTGCGACCAAATGCGCCGCCATATGCTGTTTCGTCCCAAAATCGCCGCAAGACGCCGCCAGCATCCTGAGCCGGTGGACAGGCGCTGCATACGGCACGGGCGCGGCACAGCGCAAGCGTCATTAACAGTATCTAATAGCACAATCCAGATGATCCGGCGATATCAAACCATGCGTGCGATAATCCTGGTGGCAGCAGCCGCTTTCGCGGTGCTCACCGCAAGGGCTTCCAGTGCTCCGGCCGGCGCGATCTGCATCCGCTGTACTGCCCCGGAACACACCTATCTTTGCAGCGTCCTTGGACCGGACGCTCCGGCGGATCAGGGTCAGCTGGGGTTTTATTGGCCCCACGGGTACCGGGCGGCCGAGACACATGCGACCATGGCGTCGG
>NZ_JAIFKJ010000033.1 GCF_019695415.1 Thiohalocapsa sp. | reverse complement strand
CAACAATGAACGAACGTGTCGTCGTCGACCCCATCACCCGCATCGAGGGCCACCTCCGCATCGAGGCGGAAATGGACGGGCAAAATATCGCCCAGGCCTACTCTTCCGGCACCATGGTGCGCGGCATCGAGACCATCTTGAAGGGCCGCGACCCGCGGGATGCCTGGGCTTATGCGCAGCGCATCTGCGGTGTCTGCACCCTGGTGCACGGCATCGCGTCCGTGCGCTCGGTAGAAGACGCCCTAAACGTGGAGATCCCGCCCAACGCCCAGCTGGTGCGCAATCTGATGATCGGCGCCCAATTCATCCATGACCACGTGATGCACTTCTACCACTTGCACGCGCTGGATTGGGTGGATGTGGTCTCGAGCTTGAGTGCAGACCCCAAGGCCACGTCGGAGCTGGCGCAAAGCCTGAGCGGCTGGCCTAAGTCCTCCCCCGGCTATTTCGCCGACGTGCAAAAGCGTATTAAGGGCTTCGTGGAGTCCGGCCAGCTCGGTATCTTCGCGAATGGTTACTGGGGTCACCCGGCTTACAAGCTGCCGCCGGAGGCCAACCTGATGGCCGTGGCGCACTATCTTGAAGCGCTCGGCTGGCAACGCGAGGCAGCCAAGCTCCATGCCATCTTCGGCGGCAAGAACCCGCATCCGAACTTTGTCGTCGGCGGGCTCACCTCCCCAATCGACCTGAACTCTGACTCGGCCATCAACTCCAAGAAGCTCGCCCAGGTGCAGGACCTGATCAAGCTGATGCAGCAGTTCGTGGCCCAGGTCTATGTGCCGGACACCATTGCCATCGCGAGCTTCTACAAGGACTGGGGCGAGCGCGGCGAAGGGCTCGGCAACTTCCTCTGCTACGGCGACTTGCCCATCTCCGGCGGGTCCTTGAGCGACACCGCGGACTTCCTCTTCCCGCGCGGCGCCATCCTGAACCGCAACCTCGCCGACATCCGGCCGGTGGACCTGCACGCCGACAGCGAGATCCAGGAGTTCATCACGCACTCCTGGTACGAGTACGACGCCGGCAACGAGCAGGGCCTGCACCCCTACGCCGGCGAGACCAACCTGGAGTACGACAAGCGCGGCGGTGTGAAGCCGCCCTACAAGCACCTGGACGTCGCCGACGGCTACTCGTGGCTCAAGTCGCCGCGCTGGAACAGCGAGTCTGTGGAAGTGGGCCCGCTGGCCCGCATGCTCGTCCTGTATGCCGACACCAGCGCCCAGGCCCATCCGCAGGCCAAGGAGCTGGTGGACTCGACCCTGTCGCAGCTCGGCCTGCCGGTGGAGGCACTGTTCTCGACTCTCGGGCGCACAGCCGCGCGTACGCTGGAGTCCCAGATCGTCGCCGACGCCATGCAGGGCTGGTACGACCAGCTCATCGCCAATGTCAAAGGCGGGGACACCAAGACCTTCGCCGAGGCCCTGTGGGAGCCCGCCAGCTGGCCGAAGCAGGCGCAGGGCGCGGGCTTCATGGAGGCTCCGCGGGGCGCGCTGGGGCACTGGATCGTCATCGAGAATGAGAAAATCGCCAACTACCAGGCCGTGGTGCCCTCCACGTGGAACGCAGGCCCCCGCGATCCGCAGGGCGTGCCCGGGGCCTATGAGGCGGCGCTGCAGGACAACACCCAGCTGCACGACCCCAAACAGCCCATCGAGATCCTGCGGACCATCCACTCCTTCGACCCCTGCATCGCCTGCGCGGTGCATGTGGCCGATCCGG
>NZ_JAIFKJ010000344.1 GCF_019695415.1 Thiohalocapsa sp. | reverse complement strand
GCTGGCCTGTGATCGGTGGTGATTGTCCGCGGTGTGGGTTGCCGGCGATGGCGAAGGTGAGCGGTCGGCTGAGTGCCCGCCCGGGCGCTCGGGCGGGGGCGGGGTCGGCGGACTTGTTGGGTTGGCCTCGGGCTTGGAATCGCGCGGGGGAGCGGGGGCGTCTTGGCGGCACGGCGATCGCAGGGCTCGGCCGCGGCAGGGCCGATCAGGGTCCGTCAGCCGGCCTGTTGCGTGCTGCCGCGGCCGTCGGCGGCCGCGGGTAGAGGAAGCACCAGGAGCTTGTCGACAACGCCGCCACCGAGCGCCACGCGGCTTGCGCCTGCGGCCACCACGAGCCCGCGCCCGCGCCGGTGCTCGACCCGCAGCTCGCTGCCCACGCGCAGGCCAAGCGCACCGAGCTTACGCTGGAGGTGGCGCCCGCCCTGGATCGCCGCGAGCCTTGCGGCAACGCCCGGCGGCAGGCGATCGAGCCCGATAGGCTCTGTGCTCAGGAGATCGGACGCATCGAGGCGGGAGGCAGACTGCTGCATCGAAGAGGTTCCTAGTGCAAATGAGAACGGTTCGTACTGATGTTAGTAGAAGCCTCTCCGAAGCGCCGGAGAAATCGTCGGACGGCTGCGCTATGTCAGTGAACGGCCTCCTCGGCCCCTCGGCGCATGGTGACCGCAAGCTCCGCGTAGACCGCAGCCCAGGCGGCACGGACGTCCGGCGTGAAACGCTCCCCGAGGGCATCGGCGAAGCTGTCCAGCAGCACGGCGGAGAATTTGTCGTAGTCCGCGTCTTCGACGCCATAGTCCGCGTGCCGGGCGCCGAGGGTCTTGATGAGAGGGATCACCGGCTCCGGGTTGTCGAGCGCACTCACGACGGTATTGAGCATGGTGACGAACAGCGCCGTCTGACGCTCGATGTCGCCCTTAAAGAGCGGGTGCAGCTCGGGATAGCGGGCGAAGAGCCGATGATAGAAGTCTGCGCACACCCGCTTGCGCATCGGGACGATCTCGGCCCAGGAATCGCGTACCAGCGCGGCGGTTTGCGGACTCATTGCGTGCGTACCCGTGAATGGTTGCGAGCAGCGGCCAGGCTTGGCCTAGGCCCCGGCGGGCGTCGCGGCCGGCTCGACATCCCCTGCTTTGGATACTAGGCGAGGGCCGGTGCGGGTTCAACGCCGGCCGCGGTGTGATGCGCTGCCCCGTGGCGCGGGGGCTTCGACCAAACCTTGGCTTGACATGGGGATTTCGAGGTAGGTCGGCGGATTATCGGCGTCTGGCTAAGTTAAGATGGCGGGCTGCCGGACCCTGTTAGGGAGATGCTGAGTGATTGGCGAAGATGGCCAATCAATCGGTCTTGCCATGAGACCGCTCTCGAGCCCGGCGCCGCCGCCCGTTTCCCCAGAGCCAAGCAGTACGACGCACGAGGTCAGCCCATGTCCGCAGTCTTCCGGCATCTGACGGTGCAGGATTTCGCCGCCGCCGCCTTCGCGGTGTTTGCCATCTGGATGGCGGGCCAAGTGCCCTCCGTGGAGATCGCTTGGGTCGTGGCCATCCTGACCCTCACCATCTACCTCTTCGCCTTCGAGGTGGTAGGTGTGGATGTTGCCGCTGTCACCATCATGGTGCTCTTAGGGCTGACGACGCTGTTGGCGCCAGTGATGGGCATCGAAGCTGGACTCGTGCCTGTGAGCCACCTATTCGACGGCTTCGCGTCCAACGCCGTCATCTCCATCATCGCCGTGATGATTATCGGCGCCGGGCTCGACAAGACCGGCATCATGTCTCAGGTGGCGGCCTTCATCATGCGCATCGGCGGCAGCACGGAGGCACGCATCATCCCGCTCATCTCCGGGACCGTGGGCGTGATCTCGTCCTTCATGCAGAATGTCGGCGCCGCAGCGCTGTTTCTGCCGGTGGTGAGCCGTATCTCGGCCCGCACCCGCCTGCCCATGAGCCGGCTCCTGATGCCCATGGGCTTCTGCGCCATCCTTGGCGGCACCATCACGATGGTCGGTAGCAGCCCGCTGATTCTGCTGAACGATCTGATCCTGACCTCCAACGAATCCCTGCCGGCGGGTGTCGAGCCCATGGACACCTTTCAGCTCTTCGCTGTGACGCCCATCGGCCTCGCCCTGCTGGCCGCGGGTATCGCCTATTTTGTGATCTTCGGCCGCTTGGTGCTCCCCGCCCGGGGGACAGATCTGGTCCAGGCGACGGATCCGAGCCAGTACTACGGCGAGACTTACGGCTTCAGCGATTTCACCGTGCGCGAGGTGCGCGTACCTACCGACAGCCAGCTGGTCGGCACCAGCGTTGACGACATGGAGCAGCACTGGCACGTGCGCGTGGCCGCCGTTGAGAAGGGCGATGGCGTGCGCCTCGGCTCCGCCGGCGTGGACCGCAGCTTAGGGATAGAGGCGGGCACCTTCCTGGGCCTGCTCGGCGGCCAGGAGCAGTTCGACGCCTTCGTGGCGGAGACGGGCGTTGAGGTGAAGCCCGAAGCCGAGGTGTTCGCCGAGGCGCTGTCCCCCACCAAGGCAGGCATCGCGGAAATCGTCATCCCGCCAGGCTCGAGTCTTATCGGTAAGTCGGCTCGGGATGTCTGGATGCGCAAGGTCTATGGCCTGTCCGTGCTCGCCATCCGCCGCGGGGACGATACCTTGACCTTCGACAAGGGCGGCGTGCGCAACATGCCCTTCAAGCCCGGCGACACCTTGGTGGTGCACACTACCTGGGTGGACCTCGCACGGCTGGAGAAGGATCGCGACTTCGTCGTTGTCACCACTGAGTACCCGCACGAAGAGCTGCGCCCGCACAAGGTTCCGATGGCGCTCTTGTTCTTCGCCATCACCCTGAGCCTGGTGCTGTTCACAGACCTGATGCTGTCCGTGGCGCTGCTGACGGGCGCCGTCGGCATGATCCTGACGGGCGTGCTCTCCATCGATGAGGCCTACGAGGCCGTGAGCTGGAAGACGGTCTTTCTGCTCGCATCCCTGATTCCGCTGGGAATGGCCGTGGAGAGCACCGGCACGGCGGCATGGATTGCGGATCAGACGCTGAGCGCCTTGGGCGACGTTCCCATCTGGGTCATCCAGGCGGCGCTCGCCGTGCTGGCGACCTTCTTCACGCTGGTCATGTCCAATGTCGGCGCCACCGTGCTACTGGTGCCGCTGGCCGTGAACATGGCTCTGGGCGCCGGTGCCAACCCCGCCGTTTTCGCCCTCACCGTCGCCATCGCCACCTCAAACTCCTTTCTCATCCCCACCCATCAGGTCAATGCGCTGATCATGGGTCCTGGCGGTTACCGGGTACCGGACTACCTGCGCGCCGGGGGCATCATGACCGTGCTCTTCCTGATGGTCTCGCTGCTGATGCTGAATCTTGTCTTCTAAAAAGGGCTCTGACCCTGAGACATCCGGCATCATCGGGCTCGACGGCGAACCGGTACGAACTGGGAGCGACGGCCGTTCGGATGGTGTTGATATCGTCTCTGGTGAGTCGCAAGGGCCAAGAGCCCAAGTGCAGCGTGCTAACCACACTCTGGTACACACAGAGCCGCGGCGGCCCTGCAGATGTGCCGGAATCCTCTCGCTCGGGCGGCCGCCGCCCGCAGCTCATCCTTGGCTTCCAGATTCCCCCGGCAGCCGCCACAATGCCCCCACTCGGCGCCGGGCACCGGCGGCGCCACAAACTGAGGGAGCCGTACCCATGCGCATCAAGGTCTGGGATCTTCCGACCCGGCTGTTTCATTGGCTGTTATTCGTGACCGTCGCCGCCGCGCTCTGGAGCGGCTGGGTCGGTGGGAGCTGGATCGAGTGGCACGGGCGGCTCGGCTTGCTCGTGCTGGGGCTCTTGGTGTTCCGGCTGGTCTGGGGGTTTCTCGGCTCGACCTACGCGCGCTTTGCACAGTTCGCACCGACGCCGGGTCGGGTGCTGGCCTACCTGCGCGGGCGCTGGCGCGGTGAAGGGCACAACCCGCTCGGGGCGCTGTCGGTCTTCGCGCTGCTGGGTGTACTTCTCTGGCAGGCTGCGAGCGGGCTCTTCAGTAACGACGATATCGCTTTCGAGGGGCCCCTTGCGGATCTGGTGAGCAGCGGCACGAGCACTTGGCTCTCTGGTCTCCACCGGCAGGGCTTGTGGATCATCCTTGGTCTGGTGGGGCTGCACCTGGCGGCCATCGCAGTCTACGCGCTGCGCGGCAAGAACCTGGTGAAGCCGATGCTGGTGGGTTGGAAGGAGTCGGACGATCCGACCGTCAGATCGGCCAAGGGTGGGAAACTTTGGGCCCTGCTGCTGGCCCTGGCGCTCGCTGCGGTCGTCGTCTGGGCCGCGAACGGCGGGCTGTTGCCGCCGCCCCCGCCGCCGGCACCAACGCCGGCTTGGTGATGCCGCGGCACGTGGCCCGGCACCGTGCTTACGCTGACCGCGCCGGCGTCGAGCCGCTTGCGTGGAGTTTGCGGCGCAGGCACGCGTCCGGTCGCCGCAGGCGGTAGCCTAGAAAACGCCCGCCCCGCGCAGAGCACGGAGCGTGCGTCGTCGGGCCGCTGATCAGTCCTTGCGGAACTTGTCGTGGCAGGCCTTGCAGCTCTCGCCGAGCTCGCCGAACGCGGCCTTCACGTCGTCCTGGCTTTCCGCCATCGAGGCGACCTCTGCCATGTTGTTGGCGGCCTGGATGAAGTTGCGAGCGACCTTGCCGACTTCCTCCTGCTCAGTGAACAGCTCGGGCTTCACGCGGGTCTTGACGTCGCCGATGTCCTTGTCGGTGCCCGGGCCGTACAGGGCGCCCATGCCGGAGTTGGCGATGCCGGCGATGGCGTTGGCGGCGGCGGCCACCTGCTGCTGGCTGAAGTCGCCCTCCAGGTTGGCCTTGATCTTGCCCATGTTCCAGGACATGAAGCTGTAGCCTGCCTGGCGGGTGAGGATCTGCTCTTCTGGCGAGAGCTGCTCGGCAGCCGCGTTGCCGGCGATGGCGAGGGACAAGGTCAGAGCGGCGAGCGAAACGGCTTTACGCATGGGAAAGGCCTCCGTTTTGGCTGAGTTGGATGAATTCACTTGATGCGGGCGGGAGTATTGGGGCAGGCATCACACCTGTCCAGCGCTAACGTGAGAAAGCGTCAGTCAGCGCTGGGCTGGCCTTGTGAGCGGTGCCGCGCCACCAACGCCCGCAGCTCGGCTTCGGTGAGCACCCGCCCATGGGCCTCCTTGGCTACCCGGTAGTCGCAGCCCTGGCGCCAGCGGTTGCAACCGAAGGCCTGGCGGCCCTCGATGATACGGCCCTGGCCGCATACCGGGCAGATGAGCGGGTCCTTGTGCAACGACTCGGCGATGGATCGATCGCGGGCATCAGCGTGTCGCGGTTCGGCTTTGCACTCTGAGCGTGGTTCGGCGTCGGATACCGAGCGGGTGAAGTCCAGGACCGCCCTGCCCCTGTCGTCGAGCCGAAGCCGTGCCGAGAAGGGCGCGCCCGCCTTGGAGCTGAAGCCGTCGATTTGATCCGTGGCGCCCTGCTTGATCAGCTGCTCAACCTCGTGCTTGCTGAGCCGATGGCCGGCGATGGTCTTCCAAATGGTGAAGCCGCAGCCGTCGCGCCAGCGGTCACAGCCGTACGCCTTGGTGTTCTCGATGATCGTGCCCTGCTTGCAGAGCGGGCAGGTCCCGAGCCCGGCAGACTTGACCATCTGTGCGCTGTGTGCACCTTTGCCATCGCCGCCTGATCTGCCACGCTTTTTGCTGCCGCCGCGCTGCGGCGCCGCGGCCCGAGCCGCTGCCACCTGCTCCGCTGTCATGGCAGGCCCAGCGGCAACCAGCGGGATCAGCGCCCGCACCTGCTCGCAGGTATCGCGGTAGAAGGCCTCGGCGTCGGCGGCACCCTGCTCGATGTCCTTGAGCCGCTGCTCCCAAGCCGCCGTGAGCTCGACGCTGCGCAGCGGCTCGGCGACCAGCTCGATCAGGGCCTTGCCCTTGTCGGTGGCGCGCAGCTGCTTGCGCTGGCGCTCGATGTAGCCGGTGCGCAGCAGCTTCTCGATGATCTCGGCGCGGGTGGCCGGCGTGCCGAGGCCCGAGGACTTCATTGCCGCGGCCAGGGCGTCGTCGTCGATCTCGCGCCCGGCATGCTTCATGGCGTTCAGCAGCGTGGCGTCGTCATACGGACGCGGCGGCTTGGTCTCGCGCTCCAGCACGTCCAGCGCGCCCACATGCACGGTTTGACCTTGCTCCAGCGGTGGCAGGGGGCGGTGCTCGGAGGCAGGATCGGCCTTCGCGTGCTCGGTGTCGGCCCCGGCGGCTGGTGGGGCGCCGGACCGCCGCCGCGGCTCGATTCTCTTCCAGCCGGGCACGAGCTCCCTGGAGCCCTTGGCGACGAAGGTCTCGCCGCCGATGTCGAGCGTCACGCGCGTCTCCTCGACGCGCTGATCCGGCAGGAACACGGCCACAAAGCGCGCTGCCACCAGGTCGTAGATCTTCCGCAGCGGCTCCGGCAGGTTGGCCGGCGCGCGCCGGGCCGTGGGCAGGATGGCGTGGTGGTCCGTGAGCTTGGTCTTGTCCACGTAGGCCTTGCCCAGCCTGTGCCCGGCGTCCAGCCGCGCGCGGGCCTCGGCGGCCAGCGGATGGTCCAGGTGGTCCAGAATCCCCGGCAGCTCCGGCAGCATGTCCTCGCCGATGTGGCGGCTCTCGGTGCGCGGATAGCTGATGAGCTTGTGCGTCTCGTAAAGGGTCTGCGCCAGCTCCAGCACCTTGGCGGCGGTGAAACCGAAGCGGCGGTTGGCATCGCGCTGCAGCGTGGTGAGATCGTAGAGCGGCGGTGGGCGGTTGTGGCGAACCTTCTTCTCGATGCCGGTCACCGTGCCGGTGCGGTGCGGCTCGATGGCGGCGCTGATCTGGCGTTGCAGCCGCTCAGCGTGCTCTTTTCGCTCGATGCGGGTCTCGCCGTCTTTGCTGTACTTGGCCTCGAAGCCTTCCGCGAGGCGCGCAACCAACTCGTAGAAATAGGCCTTGGTGAAGCTGGCGATGGCCGCGTCGCGGGCGACGATCATCGCGAGTGTCGGTGTCTGCACCCGGCCGATGGTGCAAAGCACCCGATTGTGCGCTGTGTACGCGCGGGTCAGGTTCATGCCCACCAGCCAGTCCGCCTGCGCGCGGGCGCGGGCGGCGGCGGCCAGCGGCGCATAGTCGGCGGCGGGGCGCAGCGACTCGAAGCCGGCGCGGATGGCCTCCGGCGTCAGGCTGGAGATCCAGAGCCGCTCCATGGGCTTGCGGCTGCGGGCGTGCTCGACGATAAGGCGGAAGATCAGCTCGCCCTCGCGGCCGGCGTCCGTGGCGCAGACCACACGCTCGGTGTCCGCGGCCGTGAGCAGATCCTTGACGATCTTGAACTGCGCGCTGGTCTTCTTGTCCGTCCGCAGACGCCAGCGCGCCGGGATCATCGGCAGCTGGCCCAGGGACCAGCGCCCGGCCCAGTCCGCGCCATAGTCGTCCGGCTCCGCGAAGTGCACCAGGTGCCCGAGCGCCCAGGTGATGCACCAGCCATTGCCGCGCAGGCAACCCTCGCCACGGCCGACGGCACCCAGCACCGCCGCGATGTCGCGGGCGACACTCGGCTTTTCGGCGACGACGACGGTGGTCATGCCGGGAGCATAAGGAGTCCAACCTGTGTGCGGCAAGCAGATGCCAATCCGAGCGATTGGATCGCGATTCGGTCCCGGATGATTCCTGGCCCGGCAGGAGCTATCCCTTGTTCCTGGCCAGGGGCGCTCTGGAGCGCGTCGCCGGCGGCGCGGACGGTGAGACCGACACGGCGGGCAGCCCGTCGTGTCCGAAGATTTGGGCCGCCGCTCCGAAGATTCGGCGGTGCTGCTCCGGGTATTGGCGGGGACCTTGCACCCGGGCAAGCGGGCGCTATCACTGCTATCATTGCGTCCTTACATTGACCGCAAGTGGAAACAGCTATGGCCAACCTGTTGGTGCGCAATGTCCATGAGGACATCCGCGAGGCGTTGAAGGCGCGGGCGCGCGCCCATGGAGTCAGCGCCGAGGCGGAGCATCGCCGCATCCTGGAAGAGGCCCTGCTGAGGCCGAAGCGGCGGAGCTTTCTGCAGGTGCTCGCAGACATGCCGGACGTCGGACGCGACGAGGACTTCGCGCGCCGGCAGGACGAGACCGCACCGCCGGTCTTCGACTGACCTGTCGCCGCGATGTACCTGTTCGACACCAACGTGGTCAGCGAGCTGCGCAGGGGCGAGCGGGCCGACGCCGGTGTCCTGACACTGGTGCGCGACCTGGATGCCCGCGCTGCGCCGGTCTACCTCAGCGTCGTCACCTTGGGCGAGCTGCGGCGGGGCGTGGATCTGCTGCGGCATCGGGGCGATGCCCGCCAGGCGGAGCGGCTCGAAGCCTGGGTTCGCGGGCTGCTCGACGCCTACGGGGACCGGGTGCTGGACTTCGGTCGCGAGGAGGCCTTGCTGTGGGGGCGGTTGCGTTGTCCCCACCCCGAGAACGCCCTGGACAAACAGATTGCCGCCACGGCGCTGATCAACGGCCTGACGCTGGTCACCCGGAACACCCGCGATTTCCGCGCCACCGGCGTCGCCCTGTTGAACCCGTTCTCGGAAGACTCCGCGGCATGAGCGAGCACACGGAAGTCGAGCAGCCCTTCCTGCGCCAGGTGCAGGATTTGGATTTGGGCCGGCAGACCATCGACCAGGGCACGGGCATCCCCACCGAACCCCCCAAGAGCCTCCGTTGCAACACGCAAGCCGGGCGGGCGAGCACTTGGGCGCGACTGCGAATCCTGAGCGTGGCACCGCGCCCTTGGGAGCCTCCGCTTCACTTACCCTTATGGTAAATCACAACATCGTCAGCCGCGTCACAGGAGACCTGCTCCTAGGCCGAGGGAGCCTCGCGCAAGATTCCAGGGGGTCCGCGCTACCCCGCCGCCGAGGTGCTGGCGTTGCTGCAGCAAGAGCGCGAGCAGGGCATCCATCTTTGGACCAGGAAGTGCAAGTCAGACGCCCAAAGGTTCGGTCTCGATCTTCACGACCTTTGTGTCCTGCTGGAACAAGCCCTGTGTAGCGGGCGCTTCAGGGGCGCAGAGTGGTGTCAACAAGGGTGCAACGGCCCGTGGGCCGCATGCGATGCCTACCAGGCGTTGCGCCAGGAGTGGATCGAGAACGCCCACAAAGACATGACGGTGGAGTATTACCGCAAGTGCGCGGTGGCCCGAACGGGGCGCGTGCTGTTGTTGGTATCCTGCCACTTGTTGGCAGAATGCCAGCGACTGGGGCGTGGAGCCCGAGCGCGCCCCGGCCGCCTGCAGCGTTTTCGCCAACCCTGCCGGCGCTCTGACTCCATGCCTGTGGCATCCCGAAGGGGCGCAGCAGGGTCGACGGGCTCCTTCACAGCCTCTCAACCCAGCAGGCTGTTGCCGAGCAGCGGCGCGATCACCAGGCTCACGATGGCCATGACATTGATGAGGATGTTCATGGACGGGCCGGAGGTGTCCTTGAAGGGGTCGCCGACAGTGTCGCCAACGACCGTCGCCTTGTGGGTGTCCGAGCCCTTGCCGCCGTGGTTGCCCTTCTCGACGTACTTCTTGGCGTTGTCCCAGGCGCCGCCGGCATTGGCCATCGTGAGCGCGAGCAGCACGCAGCCGAGCAGCGCGCCGCCGAGCATGCCACCGAGGGCGGCGGGGCCGAGGACGAAGCCCACCACCCAGGGCGCGGCGATGGCGATGACGCCCGGCAGGATCATCTTCTTGAGCGCCGCGGTGGTGGCGATGTCCACGCAGCGGGCGGTGTCCGGCTCTGCCTCGCCCTCCAGCAGGCCCTTGATCTCGCGGAACTGGCGGCGGATCTCGTTGATCATCTCGAAGGCGGCGTCACCCACCGCCTCCATGGTGATGGCGGCGATGGCGAAGGGCAGGATGCCGCCGATGAACATGCCGATGATGACCAGGGGGTCGCTCAGCAGCAGCTCGAAGCCGGGCACATGCAGCGACACGCTCTCGATGTACGCGGTGATGATGGCGAGCGCGGCCAGTGCCGCCGCACCGATGGCGAAGCCCTTGCCGATGGCCGCGGTGGTGTTGCCGAGCTCGTCCAGGGAGTCGGTGATGCGCCGGGTCTCCACGCCGAGACCGGCCATCTCGGCGATGCCGCCCGCGTTGTCCGCCACCGGGCCGTAGGCGTCGATGGCCATGGTGATGCCGACGGTGGCCAGCATGCCTACGGCGGCGATGCCGACGCCGTAGAGCCCTGCAAGCTGGTTCGACACGAAGATGATCAGGCTGATGGTGAGCAGCGGCACGATCACCGAGCGCATGCCCACGGCGAAGCCCGTGATGATGACAGTGGCGGGGCCGGTCTCACCGGCGTTGGCGATGTGCCGCACCGGCTTGGCGGAAGTGTAGTACTCGGTCACCAGCCCGATGACGATACCGCCCAAGGCGCCGATGAGCACCGCGCCCCAGACGGCGCTTGCCACACCCGTGCCGACGATGACCAGGAACGCCACCAGCATGAAGAGCACGCTCGCACCGATGGTGCCGATGCGCAGCGCCCGCTCCGGTGCCTGGCTGGAGAAGCGCCGCACCAGCCAGATGCCGGCGATGGAGCAGAGCAGGCCCGCGGAGGCGAGGCCGAGTGGCAGGAACATCAGCGCCTGGCGCTCACCCAGCGGATCCATGATGTCCGCTGCCAGCGTCGATGCGATGGCGATGGTGGCGATGATGGAGCCGCAGTACGACTCGAAGATGTCCGAGCCCATGCCGGCGACGTCGCCGACGTTGTCGCCGACGTTGTCTGCGATGACGCCCGGGTTGCGCGGGTCGTCCTCGGGGATGCCTGCCTCGACCTTGCCCACCAAGTCGGCGCCCACGTCCGCGCTTTTGGTGTAGATGCCGCCGCCGACGCGCGAGAAGAGCGCCACGCTGGAGGCGCCCATGCCGAAGCCGTGGATGGCGTGCGCCGTCTCCGGGTCACCACCGAACAACAGATACAGCGTGCCGAGGCCGAGCAGCCCCAGGGAGGCGACCGCGAGCCCCATGATGGAGCCGCCGAAGAAGGCCACCGTGAGCGCCTCCGCCGGGCCCTTGGTGTGGGCCGCCACCGTGGTGCGCACATTGGCCCGGGTGGCGGTGTTCATGCCGATGAAGCCGGCGAGGGCCGAGGCCACGGCGCCGACCAGGAAGGCCAGCGCCGTCTTCCAGCCGAGGAAGACATACAGCACCACCAGCAGCACGGCGGCGAACAGCCCGAGCATGCTGTACTCCCGGCGCATGAAGACCATGGCGCCGAGATGGATGGCATCGCCGATGGCGGCGACCTTCGCCTCGCCCTTGGGATAGGCCGTGACGGTTTGATAGACGACATAGGCCGTCGCCAGGCCGAGGACCCCGAAAAACAGGGGGATGAGAGCATTCAGGCTCATGGGTGGATAACTCCCCGTGGTGCTCTAGTCACTGTTGTTGTGTTGGATTCCCGTGGCGGTGTCCGTCCGCTCGTTGTGAGGCTATTGGCGGGCCTCGCCGCCGGTGTAGGCGCTGCGGCGCCCGGCATGCGGCGCATTCCGAGTCGCGCCACCGCGCAGCGCAGCCTGCGCGGATGACGCTCGGCGGCTCGCGCAATGTCGCCGTCACATGGCGCGCCAGAAGTGGTAATTGCTCCCCTCGATCTCCGCGGGCGTGGGCATGGGGAAGAAGCGGGTCGCGTCCTGCGAGGCGAACATGAACCCGTGGCGAATGAGCTTGTACGGGATATTGTCGAAGCCGCTGTCCAGGCGCAGACCCTTGGTGTCCTTCTCCGGATGCTCCCGCAGCTCCATGATGGCCGCCCGCAGGTTCGACGGGTGGAGGCCCGGAATCGGCGGATGCATCGTCGGGCGGTCTTCGAACTCCTTGAGGAAGTGCTCGATGTCGAGCTCGATCTGAGTGTAGAACTGCTGCGGCGCACCTTTCGGGAAGTCCGGATTGGTGACGTACTTGCCGAAGGCGGGGAAGTCCAGCCGCGACATCACCAGCATCCGCAGCGGTGCGATCTCGGCGTAGATGCGCAGGAAGCCGGTCTCGTGGGTCTTGTCGTAGGGGGCGGCCTGAAGCTCCAGCACATAACCCTCGGGCGTGCCCAGGATCACGCGCTGAATGGCGTTCAGGTCGATGTGCTCCAGCACCCGGTAGGTGGAAATGAATTTGGTCGCCTTCGGGCGGCCGTCTTCGTGCGGCTTGAGCGTGGCCAGTGCCTCGTCGATCTTGAAATACGGGTGGCGGTAATTCACGTCGATTTCCGCGAACACCACCTTGCCCGCGTAGTAGCGCACGGAGCCGGACGTGTAGTGCTTGGCGAAGGCCTCCGGCTCCAGCTGGGAGGCCACCAGGGCCGGGTTGGGGGCCAGGATCTGGTACAGGTGATTGTCGTATTGCATGCTCAACTCCCATGGTTGGCGGTGCGACGCCGCCTAGCGGCGGCGGGAAGACGTCCGTCGACCGCCAGGCAAGCGCCGTATTATGCAGTGTCATGTGCCGTCTGAAACCCCATCCGATCTGACCGACTTCATGGCGTCGGGCCGAGACGACACGTGCCGGTAACCGCTCAGGCGCCGCGACGGCCGCGGCGCGTCTGCAGCGCAAGATCCAGAACGTGCGAGAGGCCCGCAAGCGCGAGCAGCAGTGCCACCCAGCCCCACCATGCCTGGGTCAGGGCGGCGCGCGCCACGAGCAGCAGCAGCACGCCCGACACCAGCGTTGGCCACACGCTGCCGAGGCCCGGGCCCAGGTTCTGCGACCGCTTGAGCCACCACAACAGCAGGGCCTCGAAGGCCACCAGCAGGATGATCAGATCGATCATCAGACCGGAGCGCAAGGCGCGCGCGAGCAGCGGCCCGAGGGCGGCGACTGAATCTCCCATGAAC
>NZ_JAIFKJ010000194.1 GCF_019695415.1 Thiohalocapsa sp. | reverse complement strand
TTTGTCCTGCCCCTCTCCATCCGGGGCCGCACCCTGCCGGCCGTCCAACCGTTCCTTCTAAGTTGAACGTATCACCCGCCCCGCAGCCCGTCGTGTGGGCGCAGGGGGACCGGCTTTGCCGGCGGGACTTTCCTGGCTGGATGCTGGCCCGGGTCGAGGACCAGGTCAAGGGCGGGAAGCTGAGCCGGCCGCGCGCGGCTTCCGAGACGAGGGCCCTGCCGACCGGATGCAATCGCGAACCGCCGAGCTCGCAGGGGCCTCGCTCATCACTTCGACCAAACCGGTTTCAGAGGTCGGCCGTTCAACCTTGCCGCGGCCGTTCCTCGTGCGGTGGCACGAAGATGCCGAGCCCGGGGGGTCGAGCTGCCCCCTCGGGGCTCGCGTAGCGCTCGGCGATGGCGCGCAGCTCGTCGGCGCTGGCGTTGGGAAGCGGCTCCCGCCTGGGTTGGCCGGGAAAGGATTCGATCTCCAGCGTTTGGGTGGGGAACGCGAACTGCACGCCCAGGGCGTGGGCGAGGCGAATGATCTCCAGAAGGATGCGCTGGCGTTCCACCAGCTCGGCGGACCAGTCCGGCACCTCGAGAAAGCAATACAGCAGGATGCGCAGGTGGTCGGGGCCGAAGTCGTTCAGCACGACGTGGAAGTAGTCTTTGCGGGTGGCCGGGTTGGTTTGGATGATCCGCTTGATGCCCTCCAGGAAGGCCTCTAGGCGCTCCGGCGGCGTATCGTAGCGGATGCCGATGTAGGTCTTGATCCGCCGGTATTCGCGCATGCCCATGTTGTCCACGACGCTGGTGACGGCCTTGGAGTTCGGGATGGTGAGCACGGAGTCGTAGAAGGTGCGGATGCGGGTGCTGCGGATGCCGATGCTCTGCACCGTGCCCTCGTACTCGCCGATCACCACCCAGTGGCCGATGCGGTAGGGGCGGTCCGCCAGGATCATCAGTGCGCCGAAGATATCCGTGAGTGTCTCCCGCGCGGCCAGCGCCACGGCCAGGCCACCGACCCCGAGGCCCGCCAGCAGCGGCAGCACGTCGGCACCGAGCACCTGCATGCCACGGATCAGCACCGCGACGCTGAGCAGGAAGCCCAGCATGCGCGAGCCGATGCGCCACATGGTGGCGTCGATGCTGTCCTCTTTGATGCGGGTGCGCGGGGAGGCGATCACCGACTCGGCGATGGCCCGGCTCAGCCCGAAAACGGCCCAAACCAACAGGGCAATCACGACCGCCTTGCCGATGATGGTGATGGCGGTGAGCACGCCGCCGGTGAGGTGGACAGGCCCGGCCAGAAAGTTGAGGCCGGCGCTCACCAAGAACGCCGCGGCGATGGGCCCGAGCACGCGCACGAAACAACCCGCGGGCGTCTCCATCTGTTTCGCCAGCCGCCGTGTCACTTGCACAAGGAGGGTCACGATCGACACCAACAGGGGCACGGCCAGCAGCAGGGCGGCCCACTGCCAGAGGGTTTGCCCGCCGTACAGTGTCCTCAGCCAACCCGGCAGGCGGTCGATGAGCTCGCCGGAGACGCTGGCGCGCGGCACCAGGTGCCCGGGGGTGGATACGAAATAGTCATAGAAGCCGGGCGACACATCCGCCGAGCGGTAGTCCAGCTCAGTACCTGCGAAGGCCGCCTTGCGGTACGGCAGGTCCCGCACCGCGTCGAAGGCATGGCGGATGTCCTCCACGGTGATGGCGCTGAACAGGAATTCTCCTTGTCGGTCGCCCTCGCTGATCTCGATGATCTCGATCTCGGTGTTCGGGATGCGCCAGCGCAGCGGGCCGTCGCCCTGCAGGAAGGGGCCGAGCACGCCGTCGCGCGCCGCGGCCACCGCGCGCTCGTCCGGCACCGCATCCAGCGGCGGCAGGATCATCCGGTCGAGCACCTCCTTCAGCATCAACGCCGCCTCCTCGCCCGCCTCTTCGCGCAGCGCTGCGGGTACCCGCCTAAGGTCGAGCGCGTTCACCGCCCGTTGCAGCAGGCGTGCGGCCCTGCGTTCCAGCACCCGCGCCTCTGCCTTGCTCATGGTCGGGGGCTCCGCGCTGAGTGCGGCATCGGCCTCCATCACCAGCGCATAGGCCCGGTTGAGGCTCTCCAGAAAGCCGTTGAGCGTGGTTCGCGGGCTGGTGGTATCCACCGGCTCCAAGCGCTGGTAGACACGGATCAGGCGCTCGTACACGCCGTCCGCATCCGCCAGCGATATCACCTGCTCATAGATGCCGGGCACGGCATCGGCGCGGTAGGGCTGGACCTTGGCGCGCCGGTAGAGCCGATCCAGCAGCGCGACGGTGTCGGCGGAGAACAGGAACTCGCCGGCGCGCGGGCCGGATGCCACCCGCTCCAGGCGGATGCGTGTGCCGGGGAGGTCCCATTCGGTGATGCCCTCGGCGGCCACCGCTTGTGCACTCGGGATGTCTGCGACCGACGGCAACTCGGCGCGCCCGAGCACCTCGTGCAGCAACGCAACCCGCAACATGCGCTCCGACCAATCATCGCCGTCCGGCGTCGCGCTGAAGTCCAGCATGGCGATGGCCTGGCGCAGCAGGTGGTACTCGGACTCATCGAAGTCGCCGAGTCGCTTCTGTTCCGCTACCTTGTCCGCGGCGGCCAGGAAGCTCTGCAGGGTATCCCTCGGGCTTGCGGTCGCCGCGGGCTGCAATAGGGTCGCCTTTGAGCCCGACGCGGGGACGGCTGACGCGGGCGGGCCAGCCTCAGCCGCCGCCGAAACCGGCGCCAGCAACAACAGCACCAGCCACCGGCAGATCCACATGGCCAAAGTTGCGTACAAGGGTGTCGGCCGCGGCAAACGAGAACGGGGCCGACGATGTCGCCGCGGTGCCGGCGGCTTCGGTCGGAGGCAGCATCGAGACGACAACCCCGACGAGAACCGCCTGCACGCTGGTGCCTGCCGGTCGGTCTGCGCACCCGCGGGGGGCGGAGCTGGCCCAGAGGAGTACTGCATCTGAATCACCATCGCCCAAGGTCGCAAGCAGAACGTCTTATGGGCGCCTCGAACAATTGAAGCGCTCATGCGGGGAAGGATACGCCGCAATTTCGCGAGCGTGTCAGCGCTTGGGACATGGAGCCAGATCGCCGTGGCAGATGGCGCTATGGTCGGTGAAGAAGACGGCGCCGCGCTCTGGGTCGAAGCCGTCCGCGGGTTTCGCAAGCTTCGGATAGCCACGGCCCGGGATGTCCTTGTCGCCCACCGGTGCGCCGGAGGCGAGTCAGTGCATGTAGCTCAGGAGCGCGCGGATGGTGCGGCTCTCGGCGGACGGCATGGTGCCGACCTCTGCGGCGGGGGCGTTCATGCAGTACTTGAAGCATAGTTGCACCCGCTCGACCAGGGTGTTCACCTTGTCGTTCTTCTTGCGGTAGGGGGGATAGTTGATACGCGACGCCGACACAAGGGACGCGGCACCAGGAGTGCAAAAAGGATCGGCAGGAAACGGCGTTGTTGGACCATGGGCTCGCCTCAGTGCAGCATTGGGTGGATGACCCAGTAGCACGTTACAGCCAAGGTTGCGGGTGCGAAGGTGGACGGCGCTTCGCTTGTCCACCCTAAGGCTTCGCAACTTTGATGGAAGCGCGGTACTAGGACGATTTCGCGGTCTTGAGCCATGCCCCGATCAGATCGGCCCAGTGATCCATGGCCTTTTTGGTGTAGGCCCAGGTGCTGAAGGAATCCGCATAGCCGGTGACGCCCTTCCCGACCGCGGTGCCGACGCCCTCTTTCAGATCGACATCGAACTTCTTGGCAGCTCGCGTCTCGATGTAGGCCGCAACCTGCTGATGGCTCTGGCTGTCCAGGGCCTCGATCTCCACGCTGGCGTGACCGATGAACGGGGAGCCGCCTGCCTTCCCGCTCAGCGCGCCGACACCCGCCTCCGCGACACCGCCGAAGGGCACCGCCAGGGTGATGACGGACGCCTCGGGCTTGTTCGGCACCAGGTCGGTGACCGCAACCCGCAGCCGCAAGGTGCGAGGCCCGGGTTCGCGCGTGACCTGATAGCTGCCGCCCAAGGCCTTCAGGATGGCATCGTGAAAGTGCTGCGCCAGCGCCTGCATCGTCGCCGGATCGATCTCGCCCCGTCCGGCATCGGCCTTCAGGTAGACCTTGATCCGGTCCACCATCACCTTGTCGTAGGCGCTGATCTGCGCCGCGGGCTCCGACCAGCTGTAGGCCTCGGTGCCGGCCTTGTGCTGGAGCCTGCTGTAGTCACTGAGGAAGCCGACAGGCTCGTAGTCGCCGAAGCTCGCGGCGGTTGACAGGGTTGCGGCGGCAAGCAGGGCCGCGGCGATGAGGGTATGCAGTTTCATGTTACGGTGGTGCCTCGTGTTGCGTCGCGGGTTCCGCTCGCGCCGGGTGTGTGGACCCCGGCGAGAGGAAGTGTTCAGTCGATGTTGCCCTTTTGATGCTGGTCGTACAGATAGCCGCCCAGCACGCCGGTCGCACGGAGTCCGCAGGGGTGGAGCAGGAAGCCGCTTCCGGACCCGTGCGATCCCCGGCCGGGATCCGGTCAAGTGACGGCCGGTCATTAAAAGACCAGCCTGGCCCGCAACCCGGCGATCCAGATGAGGTCTTGCTCCGGATTCAGTGCCGGATGCTTGATCAACTGAAGGTCCGGCGTAATCGCCAGCCGCTGGAAAAGCTGAAAGCGGTAGTAGGCCTCCAGGGTGTATTGGTCGTCGGTGGCGGTGGCGAAGCTCGCGCGGTTCGCACGGCCCCAGTTGATGCCGAGTCCGAAGGCCGAATCCCCGTCGGTAGGGGTGTAGGCAAAGCCGGTGCTGACGGAACGCTCCAACGGCGCCCCGCCACCGTCCGCGTAGCCGATGCGTAGGAAGGGGAGCCAACGTTCCTGGAGTTTCCGGCTGAAGGAAAACTGCGCCCCCCAGCCATCCGGCACACCCGCCTCGGTGCGTTCATCCGCGTGCCAGTAGGTCAGGTGGATGTTGTCGTCGAAGCGTGACTCCCAGCTCCCGAACCAGCCAACCTCGATGTGCTTGAAGTACTCGCCGTCGTTGAAGAAGCCATCGACGCTGTCCACAGGGTCGCGCGGATTGCCGTTGGCATCGGCGAGCCCGGCCAGGACGTAATACTGCTCGGCCGGGTTC
>NZ_JAIFKJ010000542.1 GCF_019695415.1 Thiohalocapsa sp. | reverse complement strand
GCGCGGGGGGCCGGGCTGCGCGGTCAGGTGGGCGGGGTGGGCGGTGATTCCCGGGGCGTGTGTGGTGCCCGCCAGGATCGTCGGCAGGGCCGGCGGCAGCTCGGTGCGCCAGAGCGGCGCCCGGGGCGGCAGCCCAAGGGCCTCGGCGGCCTCCGTGAGCGCCGGCGCGATGCCGGTGATACCCGCATGGGTGTTGCGCACGATCGGCAACAGGCTGTAGAGAAAGAGCGCCACCAGCGCCGAGCCGGTGCCAATGCCGAACACCGGGATCATGAACACCAGCAAGGCAAGCGCGGGAATAGTCTGGGCGATGCCCACGACCGCGAGCACCGCCTGCCCGAGGCGCCGTCGGTGGGCGGCGACGATGCCCAGCGGCACAGCGATGAGCACTGCCGCCGACAGCGACACGCCCACCAGCAGGGCATGCACCGCGGTGTTCTTCGCCAATCGCGCCGGCAGACCCTCGGCATCCGTCGCAATGGCGATGCCTTGGGTCTGCGCTAGCAGGTCCGCCGCCGCCTCCTGCTCCGATGCCCCGTCCAGCTGTACGGCGGCGTTGAGTGCGGTCATGCGCTCGCCGTCGATGATCCCGATGCTGCGGCGCATGGCCTTCAGGGCGCGGGGCGCCCGCTGTGCAAGATCCGCCCGAACCAGCAGCAGGGCGTCATAGCTGGGAAAGAAGCCCTGGTCGTCCACCAGTGTTGCCAGGTCGTAGTAGGCGATCTCGGCGTCGGTGGTGTAGAGCGCCGTGACATCGGCGCTGCCGGCGGCCAGGGCCCGGTAGGCCAGCGTGTGCTCGACGCCGCGTACGTCCTGCTGCGGCAGTGCATAGGCGGCCTTCAGGGCCGGCCAGCCGTCCTTGCGCTCCATGGACTCATTGGGGAAGCGCAGCCGCAGGTCCGGATGCGCACGGAGGTCGGAGATACGCTCGATACCGAGCTCGGCCGCTCGCGGCTTGGTCATGCCGAGCGCATAGTTGTTCTGGAAGCCGATGGCGCCGGCGAGCAGGATGCCGTCGCGCCGCAGGCGCTCGGCGAGCCGCCGCCGCCGCTCGGCGGGGTCTTGCAGCCGCTCCAGGCCGGCATCGCGGAGCAGCTCGTGGATCAGGGTGCCGGAGTATTCCACATAGGCGTCGATCTCGCCGCTCACCAGCGCGTTGTAGACGATACGGGTGCCGCCGAGCGCCTGGCGGTGCCGCACGGGCAGCCTCGCATCCGCCACCAGGCCCGCCAGCACCTCGCCCAGAATCACGGACTCTGTGAACTTCTTGCTGCCGATCACGACTTCCCGCTCGCTGTCCGAGCAGCCTGCGAGCGCCAACACGGCAAGCACGAGGAGCAGGCCGACCCGCCAGGGGCGTGGCAGAGCCCGCCGCCACGCCTGTGCGAGCGGCTGGCGCAGTTCAGTACATGCCCGCCGAGACCCCTTCGGCGTCGGGCGGCCGGCGCTCCCGGACGGCGTCGCGGCACTCATGAGCGGCCGTCCGCCGCGGGCGACGCTCCGGCCAGGTGCTCCAAGGGGCTGCGCTGGGCTTGGACGAAACGCTCCACGAAGGGCTCCGCCGGGCGCTGCACCATATCCGCCAGCAGGCCCGTTTGCACCGCCCGCCCGGCGCGCATCAGCACGATGCGATCGGCAAGAAAAGCCGCCTCGGGGAGGTCGTGGGTCACCAGTACGACGGTGCGCTTCAAGGTTGCGAAGATCTGCTTGAGCTCGTCCTGCAGCTCGCTGCGCACCATGGGGTCTAGCGCGCCCAGCGGCTCATCTAGGAGCAGAATCTCTGGGTCCAGCATCAGCGCGCGCATCAGGGCGACGCGCTGATTCTGGCCCCCGGACAGCTCACCCGGATAACGGTCCAGCACGTCCGCCGGCAAGTGCGTCAGCGTCGCCAGCTCGTCGAGGCGCGCCGCGCTGCGCTCCCGCGGCCAGCCGAGGTGCGCGGCCATCAGTGTGGCGTTGTCGCGGGCGGTCAAATGCGGGAACAGGCCACCCTGCTGGATGACATAGCCCATGCGCAGCCGCGCCTCGGGGAGCCGTTCCGGCGTCAGCGGCGCGCCATCGAGCAGGACCTCGCCGGCATCGGCGTCGATCAGACCGATCAGCACCCGCAGCAGCGTCGATTTGCCGCAGCCCGAGGGCCCGATCAAGGCCGTCGTGGTCGCAGGCTCGATGCGCAGCGACAGGCCGTCCAGCGCCCGCTGCTCGCCGTAGGTCTTGATGATTTGATGTAGCTCGAACACGGGCCGGCCCGTTGGTGTTGGGAGGCGTGGGTGATCGGGTCTAGGAATGACTCGATCATGCTTGCTCCTGTCACGATTGTCGGCACGCCCTTCCCGGCGGGGGCATGGCCTGGGATCTCGACCCGGATCTCGCCGGTTAGCGCACATCCTAAGGTAGCGGCTTTCGTCGCGCCGAGGACGGCGCTCCCACAGGGCCGCCCCGGCGTGCGGATCGTCCGGATTCAGGTGGCGCCGCGGCGCTCAGGCGCTGCCTTGCACCCGATGCTTGGCCGCGATGAAGGCGCTGTGAGGGACGTAGAGCAGCTCGGAGATCTTGCGCACCAGATGCTCCTCATACCGGTGCAGCTCCTGGTCGGCCAGGGCCACGGCCCAGAGCTGCTCGATGATGGCTTCCTTCTGCTGCGCCGTGAAGTCGGCGTTGATCAGCTGCGTGAACTGGAAGTAATCCGTTGCATCGTCGCGTTCGGCCTCGGCGAGGCGAATCAGCTGCGCGGTCTCCTCGTCGGTCAGATCGAACTGTTGGCGGATGGCGGCCTCCACACGCGCGCATTGCTCGGGTCGGATTTCGCCGTCCACCCGAGTCATCTCCAGCAGCAGCGCGCCTACGGCGAGCTGGAGCCGATGCTCTGTGTCAGCCGCGGTGTCCGCGCGGCTCGGCGCGAGGTTCTCGCGAAAGAAGCGTTTGATCTGGTTCAGCATGGGATGGTGCTCCGCGTTAGGCGTCGGATTCAATCGTCCGCGTTGCCTGTGGGCGCATTGGCCTGATCGATCCAGTCCAGCACGCGCCGCTCTTGGTACTCGTAGAAGGGATTGTGCCGCAGGCGCAGCAGCCACTGAGCCGGTATCTTCAGGACGCCGCGCTCGCCGCGGATGGCCAGCTGCCCCAGGAACACCTGCCCCGGCTCCTGCGGCGGATAGCGCCCGTAGAGCGGATCATCCGGCGGGAACGGCAAGTCCACGTGGGACAGCGCGATGGTGTCATCCGGCCAGGTGCCCGACAGGCTGTCACTGGGCGCCACCTCGGCCGTACCAGGTGCCTTGTAGCGGGCGATGACGCGTCGGTTCGCGGCGGATTCATTACCCACCAGGGTGATGGCGAAGGGCAGGCTCGCATCGGCCATCAGCTGCTTGGTCAATTCCGCGGTGTCGGTGACGATCAGCGGCGAGGCCACGGCCTCACGGTTGATGTCATAGAGCAGCAGCTCATGCCGGCCCGATGCCAGATGCCCGAGCAGATTGTCGACGGCGGCCCGCGGCGACACCGTGGCGTCCACGACGCTCAACAGCACCAGGGTCGACGGAAACTCTTCGATGAGGCTCTCGGCAGCGAGCCTGCGGACCCGCCGCGTCGTCGCCCGGGTCATGCGATGGACCTGAAGACTCGCATTGGCACTGAAGGCGTTGTAATTGAAGGGGTCGAACTCCGGCACCAGAGTCGTCCAGGCGAGCTGCTCCAGCCCCGGCAGATGCGACATCAGCGCAAACCAACGGGTGAGCGTCGCCGCCGGTGTGACACCGATGGCGGGCGACACCAGCACCAGGCTCGCGGGGACGGCCAGCTCGGCGCCCGCCTCGGAATCCGGCCCGGAATCCGCCCCGGAATCGGCCCCGGAATACACCAGGGCATCCAGCGAATAGTCGAGTGCCAGCGCGGCACCGGTGGAATAGCCGATGATGTGGATGGGCTTGCCGTCCAGGGAGTCGGCGAGATGGCGCGCACCAAGCTGCGTCGCCGCAGCCATATCCTCCCAGGTCACGTCCAGCAGCCCCGCCGGTGCTGTGCCATGGCCGGGCATGCGCAGCCCGAGAACCCGATAGCTCTGCGCATACAGCGCCTGACCGAGCGCACGCAGGCTGTAGGGCCCGTCGGACATGCCGTGCAGCAGCAGCACGCCGCCCCGCGGACGCTCGGGGATCAGCTCGAAGGTGCGGTTCCAGTTCGGCTCGCGCTGCCGCGGGTCGGAGGCGCTGCCCGGGCTGAAGCGGTTCAGCCGTTGCGTGGGGCCGGTGGGGACATGGGCATAGACCTTCGCGTCCAGCTCCTCGAAGAGCCTGTCCTCCAGCGCGCGATAGGCATCCAGGCTCGCGATCTCCTGGGCCCGCGCCGCGGTGAACTCCTGCTCGAGCGCCACTTCATGCCACAGCTGCACCGGCGGCTGTGCGCGCGCCCAGAGCACATAGGCAAGCACAGCGGCGATCAAGGCACCGAAGAGTGCGACGCCAAAGTTGGCCACCAGACGCCCAACGAAGCGCATCACCCGCGTCATCGGCCACACCTAGATCGGCGCAGAGGGGCGGGAGCGTCTGCGCTCAACACGGCGGTCTGCCCCGGGGCCGGTCTCGCCGGTGCATGTCGGAATAAAGCCAAGCCAAGTACCTGCGGTATGCTCGGTTTTGGGGATCGGGCTGGTACCTGCAGCATTTCATTGGACACCGCGGTAGCGGCACCGCGTCGAGGCCGGCAGCTTAACGGCGGCCCGGGGCACCGACAACACTCGGTGCGATCGGGTATCGCAGCATGGACGCGGGCATGCAGGCAGCTACAATCCCCGGCGCGGTGCAATCGGCCACAGCCGCGTTGACCAAAGCACCGAGCACCAATATCCACCGCAAGACCGGAGCCGGCGCCGCGGCAGCCTGATGCCGCCATCTTTGCTTGAGTGATCCGGCCCCATCCGCGCGACAGACGGATGAGTGCGGCAGCCCCCGCGACCTGTCAATCCAGCCAACCGAGCACATCCCGCGCGATAGACCAACGCGGGGGCCGGGTCGCATCGAACTGGCCGAGCATCGCTAACGCGGCACAGGCCATCGACGAGGAGGGCACCCCGGGCGGTGGCGGGCCAGGACTCAGCGGAGGGCAACAGCCGCCCGCCCTCCGGA
>NZ_JAIFKJ010000080.1:1491-5124 GCF_019695415.1 Thiohalocapsa sp. | reverse complement strand
TTCTTTGTGTTGAGTATGCTGTTCGTTTATGTTGTGGTGATTTTTGTGTCATGGTCCCTCGACCACCGAGATCTACACTGGGTGCCTTGTCGGCAGCGTAGGAGGGTGATAAGGTACGGGCATTGCAGTGTTTGTTTGCCTTGCGAACGGATTCCGGCTGCGCAGGCGTCGCTGTCGCAGGCGGCGTCGATGCGGGCCCTGAGCCTCGGGAATTGGTTTCGGCACCAATGGCCGTCGCGAGAATCGACACGGCCAACAGCGCTCCACCCGTTGCCAGTCCCCGTTTCTGGCGGCGCATGGATAGTCTGTGAGGCGAACTGCTGACTGTCGCCTCTGACTTTTACGGTGCGTCGAGCTGCCGCACCAGCTGATCGACCGCTGGGTCATCCGGCATCAGCTGCTGCAGCTTGCGCGCATAAGCGAGCGCTTCCTGCGGGCGCCCTGCATCGCGGTGGAAGGTCGCCAGCGCAACGAGGGTGTCCAGATCGCCGGGATGTCGAGTGTGCGAGTCCTCGAGCACCTCGATGGCCTGGTCCAGCTTGCCGTCGGACTGCAGTGCAACCGCGTACACGTAGCTGTAGCGGGCATTCTCGGGCGCCAGCGCGGCCGCCCGCGAAAGAGCGGCCGTGGCCGCATCGAGCCGCTGTTGTCGCACCAGGGAGAGGCCGAGCGCGTGCTGCAGGTCGGGGCTCGTCGGCTCGCGCTCGATCCCCTGCCGCAACAGACCATCCGCCTCCTGCTCGCGCCCGCGCTCGGCAAGCAGCTGGGCCAGATTGACGTACGCGGGGACGAAACGGGGCTGGCGCGCGATGGCCTTGCGATAGGCCAGCTCGGCGTCCTGATGCTTGCCTTGATCTGCGTACAGGGCGCCGAGGTTCAGCTGGGCCTCGGGACGCTCCGCGTTGAATGCCTGCACCGCGATGTATTCTTCGATCGCCTGTGCGCGCTGGCTGCGCACCTGCTCAGGCAGCCGGTCATCGGGCAGGATCGCCAGTAACCTTGCCGCCTCGGTGCGCAGCGCCTTGCGGTCGTCCCAGAGCAGGGGGGCCGCGAGCAACCGCTGGGCCGGGCCGAGGTCTGCAAGGGCCTCCAGCGCGCCGAGCCGCAGCAGCGGGTCCGTCGCAGCCAGGTCCTGCTGAACCTGGGCCAACATGGCGGCCTCCGGGTAGCGCGCGAGCGCCTGCAGGGCGGTCGCCCGCGCGATGGCCGGCTGTGCGTTGTCCGCGGCGATCTGAAGCAGCAGCCGACCGGCCTCCGGGAGTCGCGCACGCGCCGCATGCAGCGCCGGTGCGTAGCGCTCCAAGCCCTCGGGCGGCTTGCCGTACCAGGTCTCGACCTGTGCGGCGGCCCATTCATTGGTCTTGTCCGCATGGCATTGGGTGCAGGCGTTCGGGGTGCCCATCGCGATTGATCGGTCCGGGCGCGGCACGCGGAAGCTGTGATCGTGGCGGGCGTCGACCACCATGTAGTTGGTGGGCGGCATGTGGCACTCGATGCAGCTTGCGCCGGTCGAGCCCTCGGGATGGAAGTGGTGTTGCTTGGACGCGTACCGGTCCGGTGGGTGACACTGGTAGCAGACCGTGTCGCCGGGCAGTCGGACATTGGCCGCATGGGGGTCGTGGCAATCGGAGCAGGTGATGCCCGCCTGATACATCTTGCTCTGCAGCAGCGAGCCCCAGACGTAGACCTCGTCTTGGATCTGCCCATCCGGGTGGTACAGCCCCTCGGTGAGCAGCGCCGGGCGGAAGCCGTCGAGGAAGGGCTGCCCGGCGAACGCCTCATCAGTCATCTGGCTGCGTCGGCTGTGGCAGCGGGCACAGACCTGGATCTCCTTGGTCGTGGTCCGCGGTATGGAGCGCTCCGCCTTGCCGGTGTCGGGGTCGATGGGCCAGGCGACACCCATGCGCTCGTCCAGCCGGACCGTCAGCCCCATGTCCGAGAGGTCCAAGGGCACTCCTTTCGCGCGGGCCTCGGCCCATGCAAGGTGTCTCGAGCCAGGACCATGGCAGGCCTCGCAGGAAACGTCGATCTCGGACCAGGTGGTCTCGTAGCTGTCGCTGGATGCGTCATAGCCCTTCCTCAGGTTCGTGGAGTGGCAGTCGGCGCACATGTAGTTCCAGTTGAGATTCGGTCCGGTCCAGTGCAGCACGTCGTCGTGGGGGACCGGATCCTCGGGATGCAGATGCATCCAGCGCTGGCCGCCCTGTTCCTTGGGCCGACTGTCCCAGCCGATATCGAGGGCCTGCAGGCGCCCGCCGGGGAAGGCGATCAGATACTGCTGCAGCGGGAAGACGCCGAAGGTGTACTCGATCGGATAGTCGTGCAGCCTGCCGTCCGGGCCGTCGGTGCGGACCATGAACCGGCCGTCCTTGCGGAAGAAGCGGGAGACGACACCGAAATGCTCGAAGGAGACGTCGTTGAAATTTCCGAGCACCGTCGCGTCGGTCGCCTCCTGCATCGCCAGGTCGTGGTGGGAGCCCGTCCAGCGGGCATTTTCTTCGGCATGACAGGGCGCACATTGAGCGCGGCCGACATACTCTGCCGGAGCCTCATCGGCGCCCGCGACGACCCACCAGACGCTTGCAAGTGCAGCAAGCAAGACATTGGCTGACTTCATAAAACCTCATCTGTGGCGCGGCGACGCATCGGAGTGCCGGGTGACGGGCGTCGCGCTGTGACGCTCGCCGGTGCGGGACTGCAGAAATCCCGAGACCGATTGCCGCTGACCCTGATCGTCTTTGGGTAGGAGCCCCCTGAACTAAGGTGACAGGAAAAGGGTCTCGGCATTTTTCAGGCGATGCTCCAGTCACTGACAGGCGCCGAGCGTCGAGGGCCGGTTGCCGACGGCGCTCAGCGCCTGTCATTCTTGCACAAGAAATCGGTCGATCAGCGCCTTCTGGCCTTCGGCGTCGATGCCCAAGGCCTTGGTGAAATAGGTCTCGATCGTGCCGAACCCCTGCTGCATCTCATCGAACGCGGCCTCGAGGTATTCCGGCTTCACCCCGAAGACGGCTTCAGCGATGCTCCGGTCTCCACCGGCGGCGACAAAGTCGTCGATCTGCTGCTTGAACTGCGGCAGCGTATAGTCATTGGTGCGCATGAAATCGGCCATGACGGTCTCCCGCGGGACGCCCAGCAGCGTCAGCAGGGCGGCGGCCGCCCAGCCGGTGCGGTCTTTGCCGGTGGTGCAGTGAAAAACGGCGGGGGTCTTCGCAGGATCCGCCAGCGACAGAAACAAGGTCCTGTAGGACTGCTTGGCGCTCGGCAGCGAGACGAATGCTCGATAGCCGTCCATGAACATTGCCTCGATCTTGCCTCCCCCGAGCACGTCGTTGGCCTTCTTGGGATCGTGCAGCAGGGCCTCGAGCTCGGCCGGGGCGGAGGTCTTGGCGTCGGCGAGCACGTCCAGCAGTGCATAGCGAACCCCGGACGGCATCTGATCGGGCTTCGCCTTTGCCTCCGTATCGGACGATTACTTCTTGCTGTCCATGAAGGCCTTCTGGCCGCGCTCCGCGGCCTCTTTGGCCTTTTCCGCCTCTTCTGCGGCCTCGACCTCGTCGAGCACGACGGCCTCCTCGTCCATCGCTTCCGCCGCCAGCGCTTCGGCCTCGGCTGCCTCATCGGCCTTGATCA
>NZ_JAIFKJ010000080.1:0-1391 GCF_019695415.1 Thiohalocapsa sp. | reverse complement strand
GGCCCGCTTTGCAAGTGCTGGATCGGACTGCCATCGACGGCGGTCGCCCGTGCATCTTCGAGCTGCTTGGCGTCCTCCGGCGTGAGCTGCGGGCGGTCGACCGTGATGGTCAGCTTGTTGAGCTGGGCGGTCAGCGGGAACGGCGGCTTGTAGTCGGCGTCGTTGACCCCGGTCAGGGTATCCGAGCCGATGTCGAAGCTCTCGTCCCACTGCAGGATGATGGGCAGCGTGTGCTCCAGCTTCTGCGTCTGCACAACCTCGCCATCCACCTTGAGGACGCCGGTGCCGGACTGCCCGATGCCGCTCATGTTGTTGTAGGCGAGGGTGCCATCGCCAAGGCCGTCGTACTGGAAGTCGAACTCGATGGTGTGCTGTCCGGGTGAAAGCGCTTCTGGACCTTCCCACTTGACGCGTTTGAGGTTGATCAGGTTCCACAGGAAGACGGGCTTACCCTCGAGCAGGTAGAAGCCGTAGCCTGCGAAGCGCCCGCCCGAGGTGAGGATCATGCCCTCGGCGCCATCCGCCGGCACGGTGATGTCGGCCGTGATGGTGTAGGAGCTGTTGAGCAGAGACGGCGAGTCACCCTGGGGCAGACCGACCATCGGGCGCGTGTAGACGAACTCGGTGCGCCCGGCGGTGATGTTCGGGCGGGGTGCGGCCATGCGTGCCGCCACCGACGCATTGAGTGGAAACACCTGGTATTTCTTGGCTTCCGCGATGAACTTCTCCTTCAGCTCCGCCACCTTCTCCGGATGGTCGGCGGCGATGTCGTTGGACTGGGTGAAGTCTTTGGTCAGGTCGTAGAGCTGGAAGGTCTGGTTGTTCAGCGGGTCGGGATTGGCCGCGCCGAAGGCCTGCCAGGGCGCCCGATTGACCTTGGTGCTCAGGAGCCAGCCATCGTCGTACAGCGCCCACTGGCCCATCATCTCGAAGTACTGGGTCTGGTGGCGCGACGGTGCGTCGGCGTTCTCGGCGTCGAAGGTGTAGGCGAAGCTGGTGCCCTCGATGGGGGCCTGCCCGATGCCGTCGACCTCCTCGGGTGCGGGGATGCCGGTGACCTCGAGGATGGTCGGCACGACATCGATGACGTGGATGAACTGCTCGCGCAGCGCGCCCTTGTCTTTGATCCGCGCCGGCCAGGAGACGACCATATTCTGGTTGATGGCGCCGAGCCGGGAGGCGTTCTGCTTGAACCAGTCGAAGGGCGTGTCGAAGGCCCAGGACCAGCCCGCCGACATGTGGTTGTAGGTCTCCTCGGTGCCCCAGACGTCGTACCACTGCATCTGGGTCTCCACGGGCATCTCGTTGACGCCGTTGAAGAAGGCCACCTCGTTGGGGGTGCCGAGCGGGCCGCCCTCGGCGCTGGTGCCGTTGTCGCCGTTGATGTAGAT
>NZ_JAIFKJ010000066.1 GCF_019695415.1 Thiohalocapsa sp. | reverse complement strand
ACATCATGCTGGTCGACACCGCCCAATGGTCGATCGCACGGGACTTCCGCGCCACGCGTCTAGGACCGGTCTGGGCGCTCGGCTTCAGCCCGGGCGGCGACAACGTCCTCGCCGCGGGTCTCGAAAGCGTTGTCTATTCCTGGCCACGCGATGCGATGGACGCCCACGGCCCCATGTCCGATGCGGCGCCGGCATTCCTGCGCGACCCGGCCGAGATGTCCAACGGCGAGCGGCAATTCGCGCGCAAGTGCTCCATCTGCCATACGCTCACGGGCGACAGCGCGCGGCGCGCCGGGCCTTCGCTCGAGGGGCTTTTCGGGCGCGCGGCGGGCACGGTCGCCGATTACCGCTATTCCGACACGCTGCGCCACGCCGATCTGGTCTGGACGCCGGAGACCGTGGACGCGCTGTTCGCCGAAGGCCCGGACAATTTCATCCCGGGCAGCAAGATGCCCATGCAACGCATCGCGGCGGCACGCGACAGGAGAGACCTGATCGACTATCTGCGCGACGCGACCATTCCCGATGAAGGAGACTAGAATGCGCGCCATGCTGACGGCCTTCGTGGCCATGTTCGTGATCGCGATCGGTGCCGACATCGCCCTCGATCGCATCGGCTTCACGGCCGAGGAGCGCGGCAGTTCCCCCTCCTCCGTGCGGCTGGACTAGGTCACCGACTCATAAGCGCGCAACCAGATGCGGGTTGCGGCGAGTTTGACGAGGGCGAGGAAGTTGGCGTCGTGCTTTTCGTAGCGCGTGGCTATGGCCCTGTAATGCTTGAGTTTCGAGAAGAACCGCTCGATCCGGTTCCGCCGGCGATAGGCCTCGCGATCCAGCGGCGGGGGCGCGGATCGGCGCGAGATCGCGCGGATGACGGCCTTGGCTCCGATCCCAGCAAGGTGCTCGCGCAGACGGTTGCTGTCATAGGCAGCATCGGCGAGCAGCGTCTGGCCCGGCTCGACGGTGTCGAGCATGTCGTCGGCCGAGCGCCCGTCATGGGCCTGCCCGGGGGTCAGCTTCAGCGTGATCGGCAATCCTCGCGCGTCGGTTACCGCGTGGATCTTCGTCGTCAGCCCGCCCCGCGAGCGCCCCATGCAGCGGGCTCGAAGGTCAGCCAAACCGGCGGCGGTGGTGGCCTTCCCGCCCCCCTTTTTGCGTTGGCCCCGTGCTGGTGAACCCGGATGGACGAGCTGTCCACGGATTGCTCGAACCCTTCGTAAGCAGCTGATACTGCGTCGAATATCCTGTCCCAGACGCCCAACTTCGCCCACCGGACGAAGCGATTGTAGCAGGTCGTATAGGGGCCGTAGCGCTCGGGAATGTCGGCCCAGGGCGACCCGGTCCTGAGCCGCCAGTAGATGCCGTTCAGCACCCGCCGGTCGTCCACCCGAGGCACACCGCGCGGCTTGTTGGGTAGAAGCGGCTCGATGATCGACCACTCGAAATCCGTCAGTTCGTAGCGACGTTGCGCCATGCTGCTCTCCCCTTTTCGAGAAGTGAATCAGCAATCCAAAGAACGCGCTACCGCTTTATGAGTGCGCGGCCTAGACGATCCGGCGATGATCGGTTCGGAGCACCTCTGGCCCGGGCGCTTCCATGAGCGGCTTCACATTTCGACACGTCAGTACGCCCGGCTCGTGCGCGACTGGGTGAGTTCGATCGGCCTTGAGCCGAGCGCCTACGGCACCCATTCCATGCGGCGGACCAAGGTCGCGCAGATCTACC
>NZ_JAIFKJ010000338.1 GCF_019695415.1 Thiohalocapsa sp. | reverse complement strand
TTGGGCCGGTCGTAACGGCCTGTTCCTGGGCAGCGACTTGGTCAACCTTGAGGTGGCCATCGAGGGGCTCACCGTGTCGGCCGGGCATGTCGGTTGCCTAAAGGGTGGGGCCGAGCAGCTAACGGCGGCCTTCCGCTACCTGCTGGTTGCGCTGCTGGGCTCGGCGCTGTATCTGCTGGGGGCAGGGCTGATGCTGGGCCGGCACGGCACCCTGGATATCGGGCAGATAGCGGACCGGCTCGGCGAGCTTACGACGGTGGAGGGCGTTGAGCCGGCGGCTGCCGATGAGTCTGTCCGCCTGGCCTCGCTGGTGGCGGTGGCCCTGATGAGCACCGGCCTGCTCGCCAAGACCGCGCTGATGCCGCTGCACCTGTGGCTGCCGCCGGCGCATGGGGGTGCGCCGGCACCGGCGAGCGCGGTGCTCTCGGCCCTGGTGGTGAAGGGGTCGTTCTTTCTGCTGTTCCGGCTGTGGCTGGACCTGGTGCCGAACCTACCGACTCTGAATGTCGGGCTGCTGCTGGGGGGGCTGGGCGCCTTCGCGATTCTGCTCGGCAACCTGATGGCATTGATGCAGGCGCGCCTCAAGCTGCTGGTGGCGTACTCGACTCTGGCTCAGCTCGGGTATCTTTTCCTGCTGTTCCCGTTGGCGAGCGGCGCCGGCGGCGGTGCCGCGGCGGTGGCCGCACTGGTGCAGGTGGTCTCGCACGCACTGGCCAAGGCTGCGCTGTTCCTGCTCGCCGGGCGGGTGCTGTTGGCCTTCGGGCACGATCGGTTGGCGGAGCTCGGCGGCTTCGGGCGGGTGCTGCCCGCAACCCTGTTGGTGCTGCTCTTGGCCGGCCTGGCACTTGCGGGCCTGCCCCCCAGCGGGGGCTATCTGGTGAAGACGCTGTACGCGCAAGCGGCGGGCGCCGATGCCTGGTGGTGGCGCCTTGTGCTTGACCTTGGTGGGCTGTTGACGGCGGCCTACCTGGCGCGGATTCTGGCTGTGGCACTGCGCCCGTCTTCTGCTGCGGTGTCGGCAACCACGATTGGCAGGAGCAGGCTCGGCTTCGCCGGGTTGTTGGTGCCGGGCCTGCTCGCGTTGTGTGCCTTGTTGCTCGGGCTCTTGCCGCCGACGGTGTTCGCGTTGCTGGACGTGGGGCGGGTCGGCGTGAGCGCCGCAGCGGCGGTGGCCGAGGGCATGCGCAGTGCGCTGACGCCGGGGGGATTCTGGGCCAGCACCGGTCCGGTACTCGCCGCGGCCCTGGCGGTGGTGCTGTTCCAGCTCGCCGGCGAGTCAGCCTGGCAGCGGCGGGTCGCTGCACTCGGCCAAGCGCTTACAGGCTTCGAGGGCTGGCTCCGGCAGTGGCAGGTCGCGGGCAGTCTGCTGATGTTGATGCTGCTGCTGCAGGCGCTTGTGGTGCTGGCTTGAGCGCGTTGCATTGGCGAGTGTCGCGCGGCGCCTCCATGCCAGGCTTTGGCGGACCGACACTGAAATACTGTGTGCAGGGCAGGCGTGTGCGGCATTAGCATACACAGGCTCATGCTTCGGATAAGAATCGAGGATCAACTATGAACGACGCGGATCGTGCCCTCACGAAGGCCATCGGCGAGCGCTTGCGTGCGGCCCGCCATGCGCGCGGGCTCAGCCTGAGCGCACTCGCCGCGCTCACCGACGGGCTCTACAGCAAGTCACGGATCAGTAACTACGAGCAGGGGCTGCGGCGGCTCAACAGCGAGGGTGCCGAAGTGCTCGCGGCAGCGCTCGGGAACGTGACAGCCGCCCAGCTGCTGGGTCTCGACGAGGAAGATGCTACGGCTGGCTCGGAGCAGTAACCGCGGCCGCCACCCGTCCTCCGGCACGCGGCATCTCTAAGCGCTTGGCGGCAACTGACCGGCGAGATGCGGGACGCCGTGGGCGCAGCGCGGGCACACGGTGATGGCTTGCGCTGGTTCAGCGCGCAGCTCTAACGAAAAAGGGCCGCTGCGTGAGCGGCCCTTCAGGAGTCATGGCGTGCGGAAGGCACTCGCGCTGCGAGCCGCGGGGTGAGGGTGCATCGGGTGCGCTCTTGGCCTCTACCGGCCCCTCGCCCGTCCTCCGCGCATGCGCCATGTGCTGGCGCCGCCATGGCTCTCTGCGAGCCCCGCGTTGCGAGTGGGTCTGAGGGCCTGGGGCGGTCCGCCTGTACCATCGTTCCTCTCGCGAGGAAGATACTGCGCGGGCGCTCCGCTGCTACGCGGGAGCGGCACCGCTCTCCTCTGTACGAGGCTCACTTAAAGTATAGTCCGTCGGGGAAAGCCGGCGCTATCGGCGTTCTTCGTGCGGGGCAGGGTCGCCGTCGAACGTCGCCGAAAATGAAGGAGCCGGGAAACCGCCCAATGTCTGAACAGGCCCGGCTCCGTCTGATTTTTGGGCAGGATGCCCAATAAATCAGCATGAAGGCCGCGCGGAGTTGGAAGCGGACTGGAGATGTTACGCGGGCGTCGGTGGGCGTCGGATAGATCAGAACGCCTTCTTTGGATCGAAGGTCTGCTTCAGGGTCTACGGTGGCCCTTCGCTCGCTTTCGATGTGGCAGTTGGACGTGCCAGATCCTCGCCCAGAAGGAGATCCGACGAGGAGACCCCTTCACCCTGAGGACAGGACGCTGTCGCCGCTAGAATGTGTCCTGCGGAATCTGACCCGGGGACGAGTGACCCGGGGGCGAGGCCGCTCAGAACCCGAGCCGACCTGGCAAGACGTATGCCCTCGGGATGCCCGCTGGGGGCGCCCGGCAGTCGCGCAAGAACCGGTGCCAGCGTAGATCGTAAGCCCGAGCAACGGAAGATCTGTCTACCAGCGTGACTGCAGTCGCCATCAACACGGCCCAATCCACCCAACATCCCGAGAGGTACCGAGGATGAGCCAGAGCCCGCTCGACAACAGCCTGCAGCGGATTGCGGAGGCAAGCCATAGCGATCCGTTCGCGGTCCTCGGGCGGCATCCGGACGGTGACGGCGTCTGTGTCAGGGTAATGCTGCCAGGGGCCGAGACGGTGACCATCGCCGACGGCAATCACGCCATGCACCGACTCGAGGGCACTGATATCTTCGAATGGCGCGGTCCGGCGACCGCCGTGCCCGAGCACTACCGGCTGATCTGGCGCGACGACGAGCACCGTGAGCACATCGCCCACGACCCCTACTGCTTCGCGCCGCAGCTGCCGGATTTCGACATGCACCTGTTCGGCGAGGGCCGCCACTGGCACGCCTATCGGCTGCTCGGCGCCCGCGTCCACGAGACTGACGGCATCGCCGGCATCCTGTTCTCGGTGTGGGCGCCGAATGCGGCCCGGGTCAGCGTGGTCGGCGACTTCAATCGCTGGGATGGACGCCGGCATCCCATGCGCATCCACGGCAACGGCGTCTGGGAGCTCTTCATCCCGGACCTGCCGGCCGGCGTGCTCTACAAGTTCGAGGTACGCGCCCGCGACGGCGCCCTGCTGCTCAAAGCCGATCCATACGGCCGCCGCTTTGAGGTGCGTCCGAGCACCGCCTCCATCGTCGAGCCGCCGAGCAGCTTCCAGTGGCGCGACGACGTCTGGTTGAAGGCCCGCAGCGACCACGACTGGCTGCACAGCCCGATGTCCATCTACGAGGTGCATCCGGGCTCCTGGCAGCGCGGACCTGAGGGCGAGATGCTCAACTACCGGGAGCTCGGCGAGCGTCTGGTGGAGCACGTGCGCGATCTCGGCTTCACCCACATCGAGCTGATGCCCATCACCGAGCATCCGTTCGACCTGTCCTGGGGTTACCAGACCACAGGTTACTATGCCCCCACCAGCCGCTTCGGCAGCCCCGAAGACTTCCGCTGGCTGGTGGACCACTGTCATGCCAACGGCATCGGCGTGATCCTGGACTGGGTGCCGGCCCACTTCCCGAAGGATGCCCATGGGCTCGCCCGCTTCGACGGCACGGCCCTGTTCGAGCACGAGGATCCCCGCCTCGGCGAGCACCTGGACTGGTCCACGCTGATCTTCAACTTCGGCCGCAATGAGGTGAAGAACTTCCTCATCTCAAGCGCCCTGTACTGGCTGGAGGAGTTCCACATCGACGGTCTGCGCGTAGACGCGGTGGCCTCGATGCTGTACCTGGACTATTCGCGCACCGACTGGGTGCCCAACCGCTACGGCGGGCGCGAGAACCTGGAGGCCATCGCCTTCCTGCGCGAGCTGAACGAGATCGTCCACGATCAGGTGCCGGGGGCACTGGTGATGGCGGAGGAGTCCACGTCCTGGTCCCAGGTGACGCGGCCCACCTATGTCGGCGGACTGGGCTTCGACCTGAAATGGAACATGGGCTGGATGAACGACACGCTGGAGTACTTCAAGAACGATCCGATCCACCGCCAGTACCATCAGGACGAGCTGACCTTCAGCATGATCTATGCGTTCACGGAGAACTTCCTGCTGCCGTTCTCCCACGACGAGGTCACCCACGGCAAGCGCTCGCTGCTCTACCGCATGCCCGGCGACGAATGGCAGCGTTTCGCCAACCTGCGGCTACTCTACAGCTACATGTATACCCATCCCGGCAAGAAGCTGCTGTTCATGGGCAGCGAATTCGGCCAGGGGGAGGAGTGGGACAGCACCGCGGTGCTGGATTGGTATGTCCTGGACTACCCCTTCCACAAGGGGATCCAGATGCTGGTCCGAACACTGAACGGGCTGTACCGATCCGAGAAGCCACTGCATGCAGAGGACTTCGAGCCGCACGGCTTCGAGTGGATCGACTGTCACGACGCGCACAATTCGGTCCTCGTCTACCAGCGACGCGCACCCGGCACCGCCGCAGATGAGGACGCCGAAGATCATCTGGTGGTCGCGCTCAATTTCACGCCAGTACCGCGCGAGGGCTACCGGATCGGTGTGCCCGCGGCCGGCACCTACAAGGAGATCTTCAACTCGGACGCGACTGAATTTGGCGGCAGCGGGATGGGCAACGGCACTGAGCCGCTCGCGACCGAGCCCGTCAATTGGATGAACCGACCCGATTCCTTGACGCTGACCCTGCCGCCGCTCGCCGGGATCGTGCTGAAGCCAACCGCCTTGCCGGACAGCTGAGAGACAGCGGACTGAGGGAAGCGCCGATTTATTGGCGCTTCCCGTGCGGGGCAGGACGCCCCGCCATTT
>NZ_JAIFKJ010000165.1 GCF_019695415.1 Thiohalocapsa sp. | reverse complement strand
TTGTTCAAGCGTAAGCCGGCAAACGGTATTTAGGACGGTTCCGGGGGCTTGGGAGATGGGTAAAAGAGACAGCAACAAGGGGGCGCAGGCGGTCGGCGGGCTGGCGATCTTCAACGCCGTCGGCCGCATCGTCTGGGGCATGGCCAGCGACCGCATCGGCCGCACCGCCGCGTTCGTGGCGATGTTCGTGTTCCAGGCGGCGATGCTCGCGATGCTCGGGACACTGCAAACCGAACTGAGCCTCGCGGTGGGCGCGTCGATCATCGGGTTCAACTACGGCGGGCTTTTCGCCCTGTTCCCCTCGGCCACCGCCGACCTGTTCGGCTCGAAGAACCTGGGCGCGATCTACGGCTGGGTGTTCACCAGCTATGGGATCGCGGGTGTGGTCGGCATCGCGGCATGGAACGCGGCCAAGGAGCACGCCTCGCCGACGACGGCGTTGTACATCGCCGCGGTCCTGTGCCTGATCTCAGCGGGCCTGGCCATCGGGCTGGGACTTGCTCAAAAACGCGCTGTCGCGTGAAATAGTACGTATCGGTCGTTTTCCGCATCGCAAACCCCTCTTTGGAGGAAACATGACAACCACGCCAAGTGACGCAAGCCGCAACCGCATCGAACCGGCCAAGGAGTTCGCCGACCAGGCCCACATCCAATCGATGGCCCAGTACCAGCAGATGTACGATCGGTCCATCAACGATCCCGAAGGCTTCTGGGCGGACATCGCCGAGCAGTTCGTCTGGGACAAGAAGTGGGACAAGGTCTGCGACTGGTCCTTCGAGGACGACGTCGACATCAAGTGGTTCCTCGGGGCCAAGACCAACATCACGGTCAACTGCCTTGACCGCCACCTGGCCACGCGCGGCGATCAGCCGGCGATCATCTGGGAAGGCAACAACCCCGGCGAGGACGCGACCTGCACCTACCGGCAGCTCCACGCCGAGGTGTGCAAGACCGCCAACGCCCTCAAGAGCCTGGGCGTGAAAAAGGGCGACCGCGTGGTCATCTACCTGCAGATGATCCCCGCCCTGCCCATCGCCATGCTCGCCTGCGCCCGGATCGGGGCGATTCACTCGATCGTCTTCGGCGCGTTCAGCCCCGACGCCTTGCGCGACCGGGTCAACGACTGCCAGGCCAAGGTCGTGATCACCCAGGACACCGCCCTTCGCGGCAAGAAGAGCGACATCCCGATGAAGACCAACGCCGACGCGGGCCTGGCCAACTGCCCCTCGGTGGAGAAGCTCATCGTCGTCAAGCGCACCGGCCACGAGGTGCCCATGGACGCCGACCGCGACCTGTGGTGGGATGAACTGGTCAACGCCCAGGACGAGGCGTGCGAGCCGGAAATGATGGACGCCGAGGATCCGCTGTTCATCCTCTACACGTCCGGCTCGACGGGCAAGCCCAAGGGCGTGGAGCACCACGTCGGCGGGTACATGGTCTACACCGCCACCACCTTCAAGTACATCTTCGATTACCACGATGGCGACGTGTGGTGGTGCACGGCGGACATCGGCTGGATCACCGGCCACTCGTACATCGTGTACGGCCCGCTGGCGTGCGGGGCCCAGAGCGTGATGTTCGAGGGCGTGCCGAACTACCCCGACGCCGGCCGCTTCTGGGACGTGGTCGACAAGTGGAAGGTCACCCAGTTCTACACCGCCCCCACCGCCATCCGCTCGCTGATGCGCGAAGGCGAAGAGCCCGTCCTCTCCCGCGACCTGTCCAGCCTGAAGG
>NZ_JAIFKJ010000125.1 GCF_019695415.1 Thiohalocapsa sp. | reverse complement strand
GTACCCGCCCGATCACATAGATCAGATAAAGTCCCGCAAGCATGAAACCGGGAAGCAGGGCGCCGGCATAGAGCTGCACCACCGAGACGTTCGAGGTCGCGGAGTAGACGATCAGCATGATGCTCGGCGGGATCAGGATGCCGAGGCAGCCGCCCGCGCAGATAACGCCGGAGGCGAAGCTGGTGTCGTAGCGCGCGCGCAGCATGGCCGGCAGCGCCAAAAGACCCATCAGCGTCACGACCGCGCCGATGATGCCGGTGGCCGTGGCGAACAGCGCACAGGTGATGATCGCCGCGACGGCCATTGAGCCGGGGACCGCGCGGGCGGAAATGTTGAGCGTGTAGAATAATCGGTCGACGATATTGGCCCGTTCGACGATGTATCCCATGAAAAGAAACAGCGGGACTGCGGTGAGCACGTCGTTCGCCATGACCGAGTAGGTCTGATTGACGAGCAGGTCGAAGACGCGGTTGTCGAAGATCGTCTGCATGCGCTCGGGGTCGTAATAGGCGTAATAGCCAAACCCCACGCCCATGGCGATGAGAGTGAAAGCGATCGGAAAGCCGAGCAGAATGAGGAGAATAAAAATCCCCAGCATCATGACGGCAATTTGAGGATCGGTCATCTGTCGAACTCTCTTTTCACGCTTTCACTGGGCTTTTGAACATCTGTAGCCTCGCTCCCGTGGCGAATGATATCCGCCGTGTCGCCCTCCAACAGGCGGTCCTCCAACTCCTTCACGTCCTCGGCCTGCCTCGGCCAAGCGCCTTCGCGGATGCACACGATGCAGCGGCACACCTGGGCGAGCCCTTGCAGGAACAGCAGAATGCCTGCGGCGACGATGATGAGCTTGAATTGGAAGATCGGAACGTTCGCCGGGCTCATGACGCTGACTTCGAGAAAGCGCAACGAGCGCCCGGCATATTTCCATCCGGCGATGATGAGCGCCAGAACCCCGGGGAAAAAGAAGATGATGTAGAGGAACAGCTCGACGCCAGCCTGCACCTTGGGCGGCCAGAGCCGGTAAATCACGTCGCCGCGCACATGGCCGTCGCGCGAGAGCGTGTAGGCGCCGGCCATCATGAACAAAGAGCCGTACATCATGTAGGTGAGGTCGAAGGCCCATGAGGTCGGCTGGCGCAGCAGGTAGCGCACGAACACCTCATAGGAAACGGCCAGTGTCATGATGACGATGCACCACGCAAAGGCCTTTCCAAACCAGGCCGATATACGGTCGATAAACGCTATGAAGGCGAGCACGTCTGGCCAAACTCCTCGAATGCGCGGTCCAAGGGCGCTCTGAGCCGAGCGAAATGAGCAGCACGGCGGAATGCCGGGGCTGCCGTGCCGTTGCTAACGCGCGGCGCTGCGCTCGGCAAGGACGGCGAGCGCGAAGCCCGCCGCCCCTAACCGAAATCGCTGTATGCGTCCGGGTATCTTAGAAGCCCAAGCGGCCCGGGAAGTAATGCTCGTAGGCGAGCTTGTAGTCGGCCGCGTTGAGCAGATCGTAGAAGGCCACGCGCTCGGACCATGCCTTCTGGCTGTCCACAACGCGCTTGAAGAACTCGTCCTGCGTGAGGTCGGAGAGAACCTCGTCCCAGGACGCGAGCTGCGCATGCATCACGCTTTCCGGCGTGCGATGGACGGTCACACCGCCACCTTCATGCAGCCACTGCAGGTCCTTGGAGACAGGGGCACTGGAGGTGCGTTGTTGGGGGTGATTGGCAGCATCGGCG
>NZ_JAIFKJ010000343.1 GCF_019695415.1 Thiohalocapsa sp. | reverse complement strand
GCAGGGCTGGTGGCTAAGTGTTGGCCGTTTTACACCGCGCTGGGGATATCCGCGGGGCGCCACTACAGCACGCTCGCGTGTCCGCGGGCCTGTCCGCGGGCCGGTCCCGCGGCTGACCCCATGCGGTGGCGATGGCGGCAGTGCGAGCCGGGTGCCGCGGCCTTCACGAAACGCCGCGGACGTCCACGAAGGACCAGCCGAGCACTTCGTGCAGGAACATCGGCAGCGCGACGACGAACCAGACATCGCGCGCCCCGAACAGGAAGAACCGCGCTGGGACTCAGCCGCGCGGTGCCCGGAATACCGTCGTGTCCGGGTGGAAGGCGTACCAGGCGAACCAGAAGCCCGTCATCGCCGCCAGCTGCTTGCCGTCAGCATCGAAGGCCCGCGCACTCTCGTTGAGACGGTCGAAGCGGATGGTGATGGGCTGTCCGGCGATGCGGTCGTTCACCTCACCGTCGGTCTTTGACAGCTCGGCGAAGGGATAAGCCTTGTACTGCCCACCGATCTCGACGCCCAGCACCCGCTCCTTCGGGTGATAGCGCCGCGACTTGTTGGCGACGGGGAAGTAGAGCCCGCGCTCGGTCTCGTAGCCACCGTAGGGCGAGCGGGTGTAGTCGCGCCGGAAGCCTGTGTCAGTAGACAGCACCTCCGTCTCCGGATGCTCGCGCAGCCAGGCGCTCCACGTGGTGTGGGTCAAGGGCAAGGCCCGGAGCTCGCGGCCGGCCAGGGGGCCGCTGATGGCCTGTCTCTTAATCTGGCTCCAGAGGCTCTCGGTCTCGCGGTCATACAGCAGTATGTCGCTGTTGTAGAGCAGCCCGGACACGCCGAAGCTGAGCGGCCGGTCGCCCGACTCGGCCGCAAAGGCTACGCCGCTGCCGCACAGCGGGCAATAGGTGACGGCGATGCGCTCGCCGCCGATGTCGTCGTTGACGATCTCGTGCCAGTTCATGATGCGGATGGGATAGGCGCGGGCAACGCCGCCCAGGACGATACCGAGCACGTCGTCCCCGCCGCGCAGGAAGTCGGCCTCCCGGGCCGCCACGAATTTGGGCTCGTCGATGGACGGGATACCGTCGCGCGCAGGCCCGCCGGCGTGGATCTCGTCCACCGGCACCAGGGGGTTGCTGAGGTCGAAGCCGTTGTCGGCCGCAGCGAGCGCCGCCCCGGTGATCAGTGCGACGGTCAGTAGCATGAGGAAAGCAAGACGGAATCTTTGTGGGGTCATTGGCTTGGTCATCGGATTGTTTCGCCTTAATGCCTGGACCGGTTTAGGAGCGCATAGATTTCATCCGTTACCGACCGCTGTCGTCGCCGCGATCTGCAACCGGAACGAAGCGATCCGCATGTTGGCAATGCCGATTGGAAAAGCGCATGCTTGACGGAGAACACTTGTCCCAGGCGCCACCGCTTGCGCCTTTCTGCCGCCGAGCTCCCGACAAGCTTCCGAAGCGGAGATCTCACCTTGACAACTGTGCTCTATGCCGCACTGCCAGCCTTTCTGATCGTCTAGCTGTCCTTGCATGTGATCCGGGTCTGCCGCCGCAGGCAAGTCAGCGTCGGCGAAGGCGATGAGTCATAGCTGATCACCGCAATGGCGGCCCAGTCAAACGTCGTCTTGACTACCAATGAGCCTCAGCCAACTTGAGCAGCCGGTAGGGTATGGGCGGCGTGCGGACGGCTACGACACCGAGACGAGGCAGCATCGCGGCAACGTCGAAACGGCGGTTGAAGCGATAGCAGAACTCAGCGAGGTAGCGCGGTAGATGCTGCGGGCTGGCTTTGTGATACGTGCCGCGCAGGGCGTCCTTGACGTTGCCGAGCACGGTGCTCAGCCAGGTAAAGGCCTCCAACTCCATGCTGGCCGCCCCACCGCCGGTGACCACCGGCTGGTGCTCCACGCCAGCGGCGGCGACGCCGCGGAAGCAGGCGAGGCCGTCGCTGACGACGATGCTGTCAGGGTGGATGAATTCCTGCGTCCAAGCGGCCAGCTCGCGCTTGCGGAAACCGGCGACGACGCTCAAGCGCAACTCCATCGGATGGCCCTCGAGATTCTTTGCGAGTGCGGCCACGAATGGGGTCTTGTTCGGCGAGCCGCGACCCGGCGTCTGACCATGGCACTCCCCGCCCCAGTACGCGTCGTCGATCTCGATCACGCCGGTCAGTTGGCGCTCGGCATCGCGCTCCAGCATGGCCTGCAACAGCTTGTGCTTGACGCTCCAGGCGGTCGGGTAAGAGACGCCGAGCTGGCGCATCAGCTCCAGCGCGGAGATGGCGTTTTTCTGCTGCGTGAGCAGGTACATGGCCAAGAACCAGGTGGTCAGCGGCAGCTTGCTGTAGGCGAGCACGGTGCCCGCGGTCAACGAGGTCTGATGACGGCAGTGTCGGCACTGCAGCAGCCCGCGGGTCTTCACCTCCGTGTAGCCCTCGGCATGGCCGCACTCCGGGCAGACGAACCCCAGCGGCCAGCGCCACTTGAACAGCGCCGCGGCGCACTGCGCCTCGGCCCCGTACATGCGGAAAAACTCGGGCAGGCTCAGCCCCTTCTGAAATTGCACTCGGTTCTTGGCCATCGGACCGCTCCTGGTAGGGGAACACGGTGCCAGTGTGCGCCCACCGGTGACTCAAGCCGCGAGCCTGCTGAGTTTCGTAGGGAATCAGGAACGCTGTTGAGTACATTCCGATCGCACTGCTGCTGCTATTCGGCCTACAGTACAACAACGCCAACCTGGTTCTCGTGCACCTGCTGGGCGTCCTGCTGCTCGTCGGCCGGGTCATCCATGCCAGAGCCCTTCTCAAAGGCGACCTGCGGCGCCGTGTGCTCGGCATGCAGATCACCATCTGGGTCATCATCGCTCTCGCTGTGGTCAATCTCATCTACCTACCTTACGGGCGCTTCATCGAGCTCTAGCCCGTGCAAGCACGTTTTCCAAGCCCGGCGCGGACTGCGAGCCGGGTACCATTTCGTTCAGTGAACAGGTGCGGAGACCCCGATGAAACCGTCGCTAGCCCGACTCCATCTGTCCGACTGGCTATCGACGCGGGACAGCCTGCATCGCTATGCCAGGATGGTCGGCAAGCTGCGCGCCGAGCATGCGCCGCCCGCAAAGCACTGGTGGCACAGCACCTTGCACGTCAGCGCCCGTGGGCTCACGACAACGCCGTTCCCGGCCGCCGACCAGGCGCTGGAACTGGCCCTCGACCTGGCCGGTCACGAGCTGGTCATCGATAGTAGCGACGGCTGGCGTGCGCAGCTGCCGCTGCGCGAACAGACCGCGTCCGGCTTCTGCGGGGCCTTGATCCAGTGCCTTAGCGAGCACGATGTCGAACTTGACGCAGGTGCGCTCGCGCCGCTGGCTGACGAGGTCCCGTTGCCTTACGACCCGGACGCGGCCGGACGCTTTCGACAGTCGATCAACTGGAGCGCCGGGGTCTTTGCCGCGTTCAAGGGGCGCTTGCGCGAGGAGACCAGCCCGATACAGGTCTTTCCACATCACTTCGATCTGGCCATGAACTGGTTCTCGGGTCGGCTGGTCCCCGGTGTCGATCCTCTCGACGAGGAGCGTGCCGACGAGCACATGAACTTCGGCTTCGCCACCGGGGACGAGTCGATCGACGATGCCTATTTCTACGCAACGGCGTACCCGCAACCCGACGGATTCACCGATCTTGCACTCCCCGGGGGTGCTTTCTGGCATACCGAGGGCTGGGCCGGTGCGATCCTGCCCTACGCTGCGCTGCTCGACAGTGATTGGCCGGCGGACCGCCTGCTCGATTTCCTGCGAACGCTGCAGGCCCATGGGGCCGAGCTGATGAGCCGCTGACAGCGGCTACCAAGATCCTCTGCGGAGCTTGACCGCCGTTGCAGCCACGCCACGCCTCGGCCAGGCAATAGCGAGGCCGGCGAGGCGCCCGGCATCACCACTCCGATGGCCGCGCTAGGGCTAATCCGAGCAAGCCCATCACACCAACTCCGCGTCGGAGTGGATCTCCACCAGGCTCGGGCCGTCGTAGGCCAGTGCCTCGACGAGAGCAGCGTCGAGCCGGTCCTTGGCCGTTACCTTGATACCGAGGGCGCCGCAGATGCGCGCGTACTCGGCGAAGTCCGGGTTGTGCAGTGCGGTTTGCCAGACCTCCCACTCGCCGGCGCGCTGCTCCTTGCTGATCTTGCCCAGCTCGCAGTTGTTCAGCAGTACATGGGTGATGTTCATGCCGTATTTGACCGCCGTTGTCAGCTCGGCGAGGTACTGACCAAAACCGCCATCGCCGGAGACGGAGACGACCTTGCGGCCCGTAAAACGCGGGTCGTCTTCCTGTGTCGCGGCCCAGGCGCCCATCGCCGCCGGGAAGGAGAAGCCAATCGAGCCGAGGTAGCCGGACATCAGCACCGCCTGGCGCTCGCATTCGAAGTAGCGGCCGAAGGAATAGGTGTTGTTGCCGACGTCCACGGCCAGGATGGCGTCCGCCGGCACCTGGCGGTTCATGGCCGCAAAGACGGCGGCTGAGTTGACGCCCAGGCCGCGGTCGTCCCGCTCGCGGCGCTCCTTTTCCTTGCGCCAGATGGACCAGCGCTCGGCGAGGTCCGGGCGCTGATCCACCGGCGCCGTGCCGGCTGCCAGGCGCTCGCGCAGCAGCCCGCAGGTGATGCCGATCTCGCCCCACACCGGCACCTGCACGGCGTGGAATTTGCCGAGCATCATCGCGTCGAAATCCACCTGGATGGTCGGGATCTTCGGCGTGATGCCGGTGTGGTTGGAGAAGCTGGCGCCGAAGACCAGGAGGCAGTCCGCCTCGTTCATGACCCAGCTGGCGATGGGCGTGCCGCTGCGCCCGAGCACACCGCCGCCCAAGGGGTGGGAGTCGGGGATCAGGCCCTTGCCCTTGAAGGTGGTGATGACGGGGCAGTTGAGCTGCTCGGCGAGCGCAATGACGCCGTCCATGCTGAAGCGGGCGCCGTGACCGACGACGATGACCGGACGCCTGGACTTGGCCAGCAGCGCCACGGCGTCGTCGACGGCCGACTCGGGCGGCGCGATGTCCCGCGGCGTGATCCGGCCCGCCGGGCCGCCGGCCGCGGCGCCGTCGGCAGCGACCAGCTTCGGTACCTCGTCCGGCAGGATCAGGTGCGAGACGCGCCGGTTCCGGAACGCGCGCTTGCAGGCGAGGTTTACCAGCCCGGGCTGGT
>NZ_JAIFKJ010000629.1 GCF_019695415.1 Thiohalocapsa sp. | reverse complement strand
GTGCCCCAGGGCAGCGAGCAGGGCCGGGTGGACCACGGCCCCTACCAGGGCAACCTAGGCAACTACGCCTGGCCGAATCGCGACGACATCGACAACCCGGTGGCGCCGGACTGGTGGCAGGCGCGGCACGAGCGCGATCCGGCGGGCGACGAGCCGCTCGAAGACCCCAAGACCGGCGAGACCGTGCCCAAGCCGGGCTACGACCCCGGCCGCTTTTTCGGCATAGACGCGCAGACGCTGGACCCGGATTGGTACCACCAAGACGGCTTCATCTGCGGCGGCGACTGGGAGAGCCCGCACCCGTTGCAGCAGCGCCACCTCGCCGGCGACTGCATCGACCTCGCCACCGAGCGCGACAACGTCAAGGACTACATCATCGAATCGGTGAATCGCTACCTGGACATGGGCGTTGATGCGCTGCGCATCGACACCGTCAAGCACGTCGAGCGCGACAACCTGCTCGAGTACATCAACGCCTGGAAGGCGCACAAGCCGGGGCTTTTCGTCTTCGGCGAGAACCTGGTGAAGGGCTACGGCTGGGGGGACCTCGGCGGCGGCGACAACGGCCCGAGCCAGATCCGCCCCTGGTGGTACACCCGCTTAGGCCACGACCCACAGGACCCGCACTCGGGCGGCGACTCCGGCTTCCCGCAGCTCGACTTCGGGCTGTTCAGCACCTTCCGCGATACGCTCTCCCGCGGCACCTTCGAGGGTACAGGGCAGATCCTGTCCATGGATTGGATCTACGGTGACGTGACCCAGCTGGTGACATTTCTGCAAAATCATGACGTCGGCCCCGACAACGACTTCAAGTACCGCTTCAAGGGCGAGACCTGGATGGCAGCGGCGGCCTACAACCTCATCTGGACTGCCCGCGGCATTCCGTGCCTGTATTTCGGCGAGGAAATCGAGTTCATGAAAGGCGCCCCACAGGATGTCGAGGGCGAACAGGACACGCTGGAGACGACCGGCCGCGCCTATTTCGGCGATCACCTCACTGAGGAGCGCATCGGCGAGACCCAGTCCCACCCGCTTTACCAGCACCTGAAGCGCCTGAACCTGATCCGCCAAAACGTACCGGCATTACAGAAGGCGGCGATGTCCCGTGTCAGCGAATGGGGAAGCGGCATGAGCTTCGTCCGCGACTTGCCGGATGATGCCTTAGACGGGGGCAGCTATGCCGTCGTCGGGTTGGCCATCGGCTCGGACCAACAGGTGGACATCGGCGATGTCCGCCCGGGCATCTACCGCGATGCTGTCACCGGCGGCGAAATCCACTCCCACGGCCACCTGTCATTCCAGGTCAAGGCCAACTCTGCCGGCATCTGGGTGCTGAACGGCCCGGGCAAGATCGGCCAAGACGGACCCTTCCTGCGCTGACAGGCCCGAATCCTGAGCCGCCAATTCCATGGCCGACAGATCCGGGAGTGCAATACATGGGCCCATGCGCTTGGGCCCTATGCGCCACCGTTCCTTCAGGCCGCCGGGTCTCGGCCGCATCCGAATCAGCCACCGGCCGCCGCGAACCGCGCCAGCACCGCCCGGTAGCAACCCGCCGGCGGCAGTCATCAGTACCCGCCGCCGTGCACAACCCTGGATCGTCTTCAGTCCCGGCGCCCTCACCCGCAGCGGTGACTACCCGGAGCTACTCGGCGCCCTCACCGCCGCCGGTGCCGTGGTGCTGACGCTGGACTACGATTGGACCAAGCTATTTGCCGGCGACTCGGTCGAGCTCGCCAAGCCCATGCGCGCCATCAGGCGCCTGCAGAGCGGTCGGCTACCAGCAAGGGGTCTCGCGAGGCACGGGCTGCCGGTACCGCCGGGCAGCCGCAGGCGTCGAAGAGGGCCGCCACTGCGCCTCCTTGGCTACAGTTTGGGCGGCTGGGTGCTGTCCGCGGGCTTTGCCGAGAGCAAGCGCGGACAGCCACTGGAGATCGTCCTCCTCGGTACCTCCACGCTGCGCGAGCCTTGGGAGCCTCCCAAACGCCGACAGCACCGTATGCGCCTGGTGGCGGGCACCGAAGACGGCGTCATCGACCGCGACGCCCTGGCGCGGCTCGCCGCCGCCTTCGCCACCGAAATCGAATGGCTCGATGGCGTCAACCACTTCGGTCTGCTGAATGATCGCGTCGGCGCCCCCGCGTTCCGCGCCCGCGACCAAACCACGAGGCTGACCCGCCGCCAATGCGCCGAGCGCATCGCCTGCCAGCTGGTGCGGGGACGCTGAACCGGCGAGCGCTGGGTTACCTGGGTCAGCGCTTCTCTAGGGAAGCGCTACTGCGCTTCCTTGTGGCTGACGATCCGACCCGACTCCTCGCCAAGCTTTTCCAGAGCAAAAAACCCGCTCATGTCTCGGGCCCAGTCTGCGGCCAGCTTGCTCGAGGCCTTGGCCTGGGCCTGGTCCTGGAACACGCTCACGGTGACGATACCAGGCAGCCCGTCACCCCCGAGCCCAGTGACAATCACTGAGTAGCTGACGAAGCCTTCGAGCTCCCTGATCCGAGGGAGAAACGTGGTATCCGCCTTCTCGCGCAGGAGATCAGGCGTTCCTTTGACGAGCTGGTAGCGGCGAATCGAGCAGTACAAGACCGGGCGCTCCACGGAGGAGTTTCGAGGACACCCGATCAAAGATAGCCCATTCTCCGGCGGCCACAAGGCGGCCGGCGGCAGCGCCGGTTACTCCCCCGCCTGCCCGCGGGTATTGAACGCCACCTGCCAAGGCCCCTCCTCCCCTGCCAGCGGCATGGCGGTGAGCTCCAGCGTGCCGACTTCCGACACCGAGGCCTGCAGGCGCACCGGTACCACCTCGCCCTTCTTGCGGCCCTCCGCGGGCAGATTGGTCTGGATCTCCTCCAGCTCTTCCAGCTCGTCGCCGGACCACTCCTCCAGCAGGTCTCCCACCTGGTCTTCGCGGCGGACGCTGGAGCCGAAGAAGCGAAAGCGCACGGGCTCGCCCACCACCAGGCCGAACTCCTGGGGTGCGGAGACGGGCTCGGAGCCTTCCTCCAGCCCGAACGGCACGACGCAGAGCGCCTGCAGCTCCGGCTCCATGCCGGGGATGGCGGGCATGCTGCGCTCGACGCCGACGTAATAAGAGTGCGACGTGCCGCCACGGATGCGCACGCCACCGTGCCTGCGTACATAGGCATAGAACGCTGCACCACGGGCGACGGCAAGGTCCAGATCACGGGCCTCCAGCAACCGCGCCGGCGGCGCATCTTCGGCGGCGAGCCACTGGTTGATCACCTCGAGCACACGCTCGCGCAGCACGCCGGCATTGAACACGCCGCCGTTGAACAGCACGGCCGTAGGATGCAGGAAGGTAGCCCAGTGGGCATGCTCAACGAAGCCTTCCAGATCTTCCGTAGCGCCGGCCTGCTTGGACAGGAAGGCTGCCAGGTGGCGGGTAACGCCCGGATCCTGAGCAAAGGGCAGCCCCACCTTTGTCAGCGCGCCGCGGGCACGCTGGGCCGGGTGATCGGTGATCGCGCACTCCGGGAAGAATCCGTCGATGAGCACGGCCGTGACTTCGTCTCGCGTCAGCTCGGTGCGGATGCTGCCGCCGATGAGCTTGGCGCCGCGGCTCGGCACCACCACGGGCACGGTGTCCAGGCTCTCATCGGCGAGGAGCCGCTCCTTCGCCACGCGGCAGCCGTGCGTCAGGGCCTGCAGCTGCCAGCGGTCGAGCTCCACGCCCTGGACCTTGAGCTTCTGCTTCAACAGGTGGGCGAGTGTCAGATCCATGTTGTCGCCGCCGAGCAGGATGTGCTCGCCTACAGCGACGCGGGTGAGCTCCAGCGCGCCGTCCTGCTCGGTGACGGCGATGAGCGAGAAGTCGCTGGTGCCGCCACCGACGTCTACCACCAGGATGATGTCGCCGACTTTGACATCGTGCCGCCATTCACCCTTGCTGTCGTTGACCCAGCTGTAGAGGGCCGCCTGCGGCTCCTCAAGCAGCACGAGGTTGTCGATACCGATGGCCTGTGCGGCCTCGGCGGTAAGCTCCCGGGCGGCGGGGTCGAAGGACGCCGGCACCGTGACGGTGACATCCTGCTCGCCGAGCGGGTCGAAGCCATGCAGCCCGTTCCAAGCCTCGCGCAGGTGGGTGAGGAAGGCGATACTGGCATCAAGCGGCGACAGCTGCGGGATCTCGTCCGGCACCTCCGGCGGGAGAATGGGCGCCTTGCGGTCCACATCCGGATGGCAGAGCCAGCTTTTCGCGCTGGAGACGAGGCGCAGCGGCGTGTTGCTGCCCTGCTTACGGGCAAGCTCGCCCACCACGCGCTCCGCCGGCGCCGGCCAGGGCAGGCCCAGGTCCCCGGCCTTGAACTCTTCCGGATGCGGCAAGTACATGAACGAGGGCAGCATGGGCCGCTCCTCCACCGAGCCCGGATCGACCAGCTGAGGGATGGGCATCACCTGCTGCTCGATCTCCTCCCCCTCGCACTTGTCGATTTCCACGAAGGACAGCGCGCAATGCGTCGTGCCAAGGTCAATACCGATGGCGAAGCGCCTGCTCACAGCTCCACCTCCGCGGGTGCCAGGATGCTCACGTCACGACTGCCGCTGACCTTGGGCAGACGCACCTCCGTGGCCCGCCAGCCGCGATGCATCAGGGCGCCAGTGAAGGGTGGCTCGCCGACGACATTGCCGATTGGACGCACGGCGGATGGGTCGAAGCCCCGCTCCAGCGTCACGCGGCTGCCCTCGGCTTCGGTACGCACAGGCGCAATGCTGAGGTAATCCTTCAGCACCTTCTGGCAACCCTGATGAACCACCCGCGCCGCGGCACCGATCTCGTGGTCCGAGTAATTGGTGATCTCTTCTTGCAAGAAGTCCACGAATCGGCCCTCTTTCTGCAGCAGTCCCAGCAGCACCAGGGCGGAGTCCGGCGGCGCCTCACTCAGCTTTGCTGCGGGCTGCGGCAGCGGCCCAGGCTGCGGCGAGGCTGTGGTGCGAAGCGTAGCGATGGTGCTTGGCAAGGAGCTCGCACCATCCACGTAGAGGTCCGTCAGCGACCGTGCGTAGTCGGCATCTGCGAGAGCACGAATAAAGCTGTAGCTGGCGATGGGCAGACGCTTCAGCACGATCCAGGTTTTGTCCGCGGCGATGCGCAGCCAGTGTCCGGCGATGCGCAGCCACACCTTGAGCCTGTCCCACGCGACGCGCAGCCACATTTTGAGCCGCGCTTGCATAGGCTCGAGGCGCTCCGCGATGGATGGCGTCTGTTCAGTCATGCGGTCTTTTCCTCGACACAAGGTATAGGCTCGCGGCAACCACCGCGGGCGGGCGGCGCGGGCTCGCTCGTCATGACACACCTGCCCCGGCGATACGCCACGCCGCGAAGGCGCGCATCTTACATCGCAGGCCCGGCGTCTTCATCCGCCGTGGCGTGGGCGTTGACGGATGCCGCCGGCCGCGGCAGGGAAACCGACTCATTGCGCGCTGGCATAATGCAGGAACCGTCGTCGTCGCCCCCAGGGTTCCATGGGTCAGCATCACACCATGCATCGCACCGCCGAGCCCGACGCGCCCGCCACGTCCCTGGACCCCACGCCCGCGGAGCGCGCCGAGATGATCGCCGTCGCCGCCTATTATCTCGCCGAGCGCCGCGGCTTCGCTCCGGGCGGCGCGGACACGGACTGGCTGCTCGCCGAGGAGCAGATCGACCGAATGCTGGCCGGGGCGCGCGCTGCGGGTCTCGCACCCGATGATTTTGCCCGGCTGGGCGTGCGCAATGCACTTCGGCTGTGGGGCGAGGGCTGACCCGTAGATCAGGGACTCAAGTCCGCGCCCGCCCCTCGCGCTCCGTCTCGCCCGCGGCCTGCACCGACGCAGCTGCGCGCTCCAGCAGCAGCTGCTCGATGCGCGCCAGGCGCCGCTCCATCGCCTCGGTGTGCTCGCGGATCCAATGGACCTCCCCTGCCTCGCCGGTGCCCTCCAGCATGTCCATGCGCTCGTGCTCCTTCTGCAAGGTCTCCAGCACGATGCCGATCATCATATTCAGGAAGATGAAGGCGATGACGAAGATGAAGCTCAAATAGTACGCCCAGCTCAAAGGATAGACGGCCATCGTTTCGTACATGACGTCCGTCCAGTCCTCAAAGGTGGCAACGCGGAATAAGGTCAGCATGGCGATGGAGATATTCCCCCAAAGCGTTTCATTGACCTGGTGGAACAGAATGCTGCCCACCGCCGCATAGATGTAGAAAATGATGAACATCAGGAGCGACACATAGCCCATGCGCGGGATGGCGCTGACGAAGGCGTTCAGCAGCACCCGCAGCTCTGGGATGATAGAAACCAAGCGCAATACCCGGAAAATGCGCAACAGCCGTCCGAGCAGCGCCATCTGGCTTTCTTCAACAGGGATCAGGCTCGCGACGACGATGATGAAGTCGAAGACATTCCAGCCCTGTGAGAAAAACCGCCGCAAGCTGCCCTCTGCGAGCATGCGCACCGTGATTTCTGCCAGGAAGAACAGGGTCACGGCCACGTCGAGCACGCTGAACAGCGTCAGCACCCGCGGCTGCACGTCATAGGTGCTGGCGCCGATTACCAGCGCCGACACGACGATGACGAGCACCACAAAGGTCTCGAAGAGCTTGTTGTCTTTGAGGGCCGCAAAGCGGCGTTGCAGGGTTTGCAGCGACGGCATATCGGTCTCTCGAAAACAGCGGATCAGGGAGCAGAACGCAAGGCGCGGGCGGACCCGCGGCAACCCAGGGGCTGCGTGACAGCGCATCCGCGGGCGACGCTTGCGAGCGGTCGGCCACAACAACGTCTGGGCGCCAGGCCAAAGAGCAGCGGGCGGGCCTGCACTGTCAGCAGGCGGGCCTCTGACCTGAATCTGCACAGGTGTAGGGGGTAACCGCTGCGCCGGTTGGCAACAGCCGCCGGATGTCATAGTATCCACCGCGGCCGATAACAAAGAACCCGACGACAAGGTATCACGGGTCAGCCGCGGCTCCCCGCCTCATCGAGTCCGGCATCACCACCACCGTGGCAGCACCGCCAGAGTGAGGAATCGCATGTCCGCTCCTGAAGGCCGCGACGGCCGCAGCAGCAACCGAGGCCGCTTCGGCAAGCTCATCGCCGTCATCCTGGTGTTCATATGTGGTGTCGCTTTCGCCGGCGTCTTCAACGCCGGGCTTGCCTACACCAACGAGATGGAGTTCTGCGTCTCGTGCCACACCATGGAAACAAATTACAACGAATATAAGGAAAGCCTGCATTACAAAAATCAGTCAGGCGTTCAGGCCACCTGCGCCGACTGTCATGTACCGAAGCCATTCATCCCGAAAATGGTCACCAAGGTCATCGCGGCGAAGGACGTCTACCACGAGATCATTGGCACCATCGACACGCCCGAGAAGTTCGAGGCCCACCGTTGGGACATGGCGACGCGCGTCTGGAACAAGATGCAGCGGAGCGACTCTCGGGAATGCCGCTCCTGCCACGAGTTCAGCAACATGGACCTCTCGGAGCAGGGCCGCTCCGCACGCAGCCGCCACGCGCGGGCCGAAGAGAAAGGGCAGACCTGCATCGACTGCCATACAGGCGTCGTCCACCTCGAGCCCTTCGAGCCGGACGACGACGACGCATGAGCGCCTGGCACGGCCCCTTGATACAGGGCACCTTCGCAACACCGACGAAGCGTGTGTGGCCCACCGGGTCGCTGCTGATATGGCTGCTGGCGCTCGCCACGGCGCCGGCGGCTTTGGCCGAAGACGCGCCCGCCAGCGAAAATGAGGCTGCGAGCGCTCATGTGCCAGCCTCGCAGGCGGAACACGATCTCAGCGACAAGGATCTCGGCCAAGAACTGCGCATCGCCGCTATGATCGACGATTTCGCCCGGCTCCAAGCACTGCTTGAGGCGGGCGCGGACGTTGATGCGGCGAGCCGTTTCGGGAAAACGGCGCTGATGTTCGCGGTCGAGGGCGGTAACCTCGAGGCCGCCGCGCAGTTATTGAACTCCGGCGCCAATGTCAATGCGCGCACCGCGGCGGGCTGCACCGCCCTCACCTTCGCCGCCGAAAACGGCCACATCGGTCTCACTGCGCTGCTCATCGAGCGCGGCGCCAATGTCCACGACCGCACCCGCGCAGGCTGGGACTCGCTGATGATCGCCGCACGCTACGGCATCACGCAGATGGTGCAACAGCTGCTGTACCGCGGCGCGGACCCGAAGGCGGCTGACAAAGACGGCCGCACTGCGCTCATGCAAGCCGCCGCTCTGGGCCACACGGGCGTCGTGGAGCTGCTGCTGAACGCGGGCGCCGACGTGGACGCCCGCGACAACGAGGCCGCGACGGCGCTGATCAGCGCCGCGGACGCAGGCCAGGTGGATACGGTGAACACCCTGTTGGCCTATGGCGCCGACGTCAATGCCCGAGATGCCATGGGCGCCACTGCCTTACTTTGGGCCGCCAATCGCGGCGACGCGGATATGGTCCGCACGCTCCTCGCGCATGGTGCCGACCCGAACATCAAGGACCACGACGGCAACTTCGCCCTGCGCGAGGCGGTCGCCACCAAGCACAACGACCTCATCGTCCCGCTCCTCGAGCATCGGGCCGACCCAGCCCTGACAGACGCGCAAGGCAACACGGCCGCCGACGTCGCCCGGGCGAGCGGCAACGACGAGGCCATGACTTCACTGGTGCAGCACTAAGAAGAAGCCCATGGCTCGCCGCCCACCGACAGAAACCTGTGGGGCGCTGCGGCTGCACCGACCCCAATGCACGGATCATGTGACCGCGAGCGGTTGCGCAGTCCGGCATGGCGGAGATTCGCGCCTCCGCCCGATCCGCAAAGCCTAATCATTCCGTTTAGGAGGAAGTATGGCCAAAGCAACGATGATAACGGCCTTCGTCGGCGGCGCACTGGCCCTCGGCCTGTGCGCAGGCGCCATGGCCGAAGACGAACTGCCCACAGGCAAGATGCTGGTGGACACCTGCGCCGGCTGTCACGGCACGAACGGCAACAGTGTCGGTCCGGCCTCCCCCACCATCGCCGCCATGGACCCCTACGTGTTCGTGGACATGATGATCGCCTTCGCAGAAGAAGACACCTACTCCACCATCATGGGCCGCATCGCCCGCGGCTACACCGAAGAAGAATACGAGCTGATGGGCGAATACCTGCACAGCCAGCAGTTCCAGCCGGCGGAGCAGGAATTCGACCAGGCCCTGGTCGACAAAGGCGCCGGCCTGCACGACAAATACTGCGAGAAGTGCCACATCGAGGGCGGAAAGCCCGTGCCGGACGAAGAGGACTACTACATCCTCGCCGGCCAGTGGACGCCTTATGTCGAGAACGCGATGAGCGACTTCCGCGAGGACCGCCGCATCCTGCCCAAGAAGATGGGGCGCAAGCTCGACCGGATGCTGGAGGCGGAAGGTGAAGAGAGCCTGGCCGCCCTCTACGCCTTCTACGCCGCCTACACGGACTTCGAGAGCTCCGGTGCCGGTGACGACGACGAAGACGACGAATAAGCGAGCAGGAGGATCAGCCACATGACCATGAACAGACGTGATTTCGTCAAGGCCACCGGCGCCGTCGCGGCGGTGGGTGCACTCGGTGCGCCGACCATCGCCCTCGGCCAAGGGAAAAAGGTCGTCGTTGTCGGCGGCGGCACGGGCGGTGCCACCGCGGCCAAGTACATCAAGATGGCCGACGACAGCATCGACGTCACCATCATCGAGCCGAACAAGGAGTACTACACCTGCTACATGAGTAACGAGGTCATCAGCGGCGTCCGCCAGCTGGATGACATCAAGCATGGCTACGACGGGCTCAAGGCGCGCGGCATCAAGGTCGTCCACGAGGCCGCCACCGCCATCGACCCCGAGGCCAAGGTCGTCAAGACCGCTTCCGGCGAGTTTCCCTACGACCGCTGCATCGTGTCACCGGGCATCTCCATCCTGTACGACAAGATCGAGGGCTACAGCAAGGAAGCCGCACAGAAAATGCCCCACGCCTGGAAGGCCGGCGAGCAGACCAAGATCCTGCGCAGCCAGCTCGAGGCCATGGACGACGGCGGGCTGGTGATCATCGCGGCACCGCAGAACCCGTTCCGCTGCCCGCCGGGCCCCTACGAGCGCGCGAGTCAGATCGCCCTGTACCTGAAGGAGGCCAAGCCCAAGTCGAAGGTCATGATCCTCGACAGCAAGCAGAAGTTCTCCAAGCAGGGCCTGTTCACCCAGGGCTGGGAGCGCCTCTACGGCTTCGGCACCGACAACAGCATGATCGAATGGCAGCCCGGGCCGGACGCCGGCGTCAACCGGGTGGACCCAGAGACCATGACCGTCTACACCAACTTCGACGAGTACCAGGCCGCCGTGGTCAACGTGATCCCGCCGCAAGCGGCCGGGCAGATCGCGCTCGATGCCGGTCTCGCCGACGACAGCGGCTGGTGCCCGGTCGACAAGAAGACCTTCGAGTCCACCCAGCACGCGGGGATCCACGTCATCGGTGATGCCGCCATCGCCACGGCCATGCCCAAGTCCGGCTATTCCGCCAACAGTCAGGGCAAGGTCGCCGCGGCGGCCGTGGTCGCCCTGTTGAAAGGCGAGGAGCCAGGAGTGCCGTCCTACGTCAACACCTGCTACAGCATCATCGGCAAGGACTACGGCATCTCCGTCGCCGCCGTATACCGCCTGAGCGAAGACGGCGCCACCATCGCCGGTGTCGAGGGCGCGGGCGGCCTGACCCCGACGGATGCGCCGGACTTCGCGCTCGCCCGCGAGGTGGAGTACGCCTACAGCTGGTACGACAACATCGTCCACGACATCTTCGCCTGACCGCGTCAGGTGGGCAGTGCAAGCTGTCCACCAGCCGCCACAAGGGTTATCGGGGGCCGCAAGGCCCCTTTTTTGTGGTCCTTGCAGGCGGTACGCGGCGCGCCAAGCGGTGATACCGCGCAATATCCCGGGGCTCCCGCCTGTCTTGGGCATCTGCGACGGGGCATAATCCTTCGAGGAGAATCCGTGTCGCAACGCGCACGAAAACAACAGCATGAAACCACCATCCGGGGAGAGTAGATGTCCACGCATACCGATGACGACCCGAACCTCTGGAAGATCTTCTTCTGGCTCCTGTTCGCCTGTCTGATCGGCGTCTACCTGCTCTACAACCATCAGACCGGCGTTCAGCAGGCGGAGCTCGAGCGCGCAGAGACCGCGTTAGCAGATGCCAAAGCGCGTCTCACGTCCTTCGACAGCGAGCTTGCGGAGCATGAGGCTGCTACCCGTAGCGCCGAACAGAAGCTCTCTCGACTGCGCGAAGCGCATACGGCCGAAACCGCAGCCGTGAAGGCGGCGCATGCGGAAGCCGTCGCGGCGATCAAGTCGGAGCACGCAAGGGCGCTGGACGATCTGAAAACCGCGCATACCGACGCCATCGACGCGATGCGGACCGAGCACGCAACGCAGGTGGAACAGCTCAAGACAGCCCTCGCCGAAGCCGAGCAGGCGGCGACGGACATGGAGGCAGAGCTCGCCACCATTCGCCAGCGCAGCGCGGACATGGAGCGGGAACTGGCCCAGAACATACAATCCGTCACGGCCCTCAACGAACAGCTCGTGGAAGTGACCGAAGAGAACCACGAGCTAAACGCCAAGCTCGCCGCCGACAACGAGACCATCGCGGGGCTCAACTACGAGCTCAACGCCGCGACCCAACTGGAGGCCGCGCTGCGGGACAAGCTCAAGCGCGGCGCCGATCGCCAAGAGCGGCTCCAGACCCTGGTGGATAAAGAAGAAGCCGCGATCCTGGATCTCCAGGACAAGCTCGTCGCCCTGACGCGCGAGCGCGAGGCCCTCGCCGCCCGCGCCGACGACGCCGCCAAGGCCGCTGCTGGCGAGCCCACGCAGTGGCAAGAGGAGCTCGTCGCCAGTCAGGCTGTCATCGCCGATCTGAGGGCCGAGCTGGAAGCAGCGGTTCGCGAGCGAGAGCAGGCGGAGGCTGCGGTGACTGCCGCACCGGAGGATAGCGAAGAGGCCGAGCAGGCAACGGCCGAGCTGACGGCGGCCCGGGCACGAATCCAAGCCCTGGAGGCGCAGACCGCGGAGCTGGAAGGGCAGCTCGCGAAGCAGGAAACCGCACTGAATCAGGCACGCGCCGCTGCTGAGGAAGCCCAGAATGCCGACGTGACCGCGGCGCTGAAGACGGAAATCGAGAGTCTGCAAAAAGAGCGGGCGGCGCTCAGGTCTGAGCTGGAGGTCGCGAAGGCAGCCGCAGCCCAGGACAACAGCGACGACGAGGCGCGTGTGACCCAGCTCCAGGCGCAGGTCGAGGCACTGGAGACCAAGCTGGCAGAAGCGGAAGCCGCCGGCGCGGGACTGGAAGAGCAGCTGGCCGCCGCTGAGACTGCGCACCAGGAGGCCCTCGCAGGGGCGGCGGTCGCCGGCAAGACCAGCGCCGAGCGCCTCCAAACGCTGTACGCGGAGGCTTCCGAGCTCGGCGCGCGGCTCACCGAGGACGGAATTCTACTCAGCCTCGCCGGCGACGAGCTACGCTTCGCATCCGGCACCGCGACACTTCCAGACGAGGAGCTGCCAAGCCTCGACCGAATGGCGGAATTCCTGAAGTCCCACCCGGGGCTCACCATCCGCATCGAGGGCCACACGGACAGCTCGGGCAGCGCCGAGGTCAACCAGCAGCTCTCGCAGCAACGTGCCGAAGCCGTGATGCAGGCCCTCGTGGAGCGAGGCGTGCCTGCGGCGCGTATCGCCGCCCAGGGGCTCGGCGCCGAGCGGCCCATTGCAGACAATGCGACGGAGCGTGGCCGACGCGAGAACCGTCGCGTGGAGGTCTACGCAATCGGTGCCGACGGGGAGAGCTGATTGCCGCTCGCCGCCGCACTGCCGGTGCGGCGGCGCCCCATGAGCACCCTTAAGGAAATGCTGATTTATTGGCGTTTCCCGTGCGGGCCAGGACGGCCCGCCATTTTCAGCGACCCAAGTCGCTGAAAATGAAGGAGCCGGGAAACCGCGTTTTCCGGCTCCGTCTGATTTTTGGGCAGGATGCCCAATAAATCAGTAT
>NZ_JAIFKJ010000034.1 GCF_019695415.1 Thiohalocapsa sp. | reverse complement strand
TCGCCTATTCGACCTGCTCGCAGCTCGGCTACATGTTCTTCGCCTGCGGCGTCGGCGCGTACGCCGCGGCGATCTTCCACCTCTTCACCCACGCCTTCTTCAAGGCGCTGTTGTTCCTGGGCGCGGGCTCGGTGATCCACGGCCTCGGCGACGAGCAGGACATGCGGCGGATGGGCGGGGTCTGGCGCAAGATGCTCTTCACCTACGCGGTGATGTGGATCGGCTCGCTGGCGCTGGTGGGTGTGCCGGTGTTCGCCGGCTTTTACTCCAAGGACCTGATCCTCGAGGCCGCCTTCGCCGCCGAGGGTGGTTGGGCGGCCTACGCCTTCTGGCTCGGCATCGCCGCGGCGGTGATGACGGCGTTCTACTCCGGGCGACTCCTGTTCATGACCTTCCACGGCCGCGCCAACGCCAGCGAGGAGGTCATGGCCCACGCCCACGAGAGCCCGCTCGTGATGACCATCCCGCTCGGCTTCCTGGCGGCGGGGGCGATCGGTGCCGGCTTCTTGGGCTTGCCGATGGTGGGCGCCGACCACGCCTTCTGGGCCGGCTCGATCTACGTGCGCGACCTCGCCCACAACGCCATCGAGGCGGCCCACCACGTGCCGCTCTGGGTGAAGCTGTTGCCGGTGATCATGGGGCTCGTCGGCCTGGCGCTCGCCTGGGTGATGTACGTCGCCAACCCGCTGCTGCCCGGCCGGCTGGCCAACGCGGTCCGGCCCGTCTACCTGTTTTCCTACCACAAGTGGTACTTCGACGAGATCTACGACGCCATCTTCGTCCGCCCGGCGCGCGCGCTCGGGGTGTTCCTGTGGCGGCGGATCGACGCCGGCTTCATCGACGAGTTCGGCCCCAACGGCGTGGCGGCCTCGGCGCTTGCCGGCACCCGGCGGATCGTGCGGCTGCAGACCGGCTACATCTACCACTACGCCTTCGTGATGCTCATCGGCGTGGCCGCGCTGGTGACCTGGTACCTCCTGGTCGTGCAGGGCTGAGCCGATGAGCGACTGGCCGCTGCTCTCCCTGGTCATCTTCCTGCCGCTGGTCGGCGTCGCCTTCATCCTGGCGATCCGCGCCGACGACGAGCGCGTCGCCGCGCAGAACGCCAAGGCGGTGGCGCTTTGGACCTCCGCCATCACCTTTCTCTTGAGCCTGTTGATCTGGGTGCAGTTCGACCCCGACCAGGCCGGCTTCCAATTGGTCGAGAAGACGCCGTGGCTGCCCGGCGTCGACATCAACTACCACGTCGGGGTCGACGGCATCTCGCTTTGGTTCGTGCTGTTGAGCACGCTGTTGACCGTCGTGGTGGTGCTGGGCTCTTGGCACTCGGTGCAGCATCGCGTCAAGGAGTACATGGCCGCCTTCTTGATCATGGACACCTTGATGGTCGGGGTGTTCACCGCCCTCGACGTCGTGTTGTTCTACCTGTTTTTCGAAGGTATCCTGATCCCGATGTTCTTGATCATCGGGATTTGGGGCGGCGCCAACCGGATTTACGCCGCCTTCAAGTTCTTCTTGTACACGCTGGCCGGCTCGGTGCTGTTCCTGATCGCGTTGATCTACATGTATCTGATCGCCGGCACGACCGACCTGCCCACCTTGATGCGCACCGAGTTTCCCCCGACCGCGCAGTACTGGCTGTTTTTGGCGCTGTTCGCCTCCTTCGCCATCAAGGTGCCGATGTGGCCGTTCCACACCTGGCTGCCGGACGCCCACGTCGAGGCGCCGACCGCCGGCTCGGTGCTGCT
>NZ_JAIFKJ010000606.1 GCF_019695415.1 Thiohalocapsa sp. | reverse complement strand
AGCCAATGACAACCTGCGCCGGCTGGCCAGTGGTCTGTCGCTGCTGGAGCAGTCGGAGAAGGCTAGACGCGCCGAGCAACTGCACGACAGCCCGATGCAGAAGCTGGCCGGGTCGTTGCTGCAACTGGAGAACGGGCTTGGCGAGCCGGACGCCGAAGGGCGCCAGCTCAGGGACACGGGCCTCACGCTGCTGCGCGAGGCCATCGGCGAGCTCCGCACCCTGCAGTTCGAGCTGAGCCCCCCAGTGCTGGCGCAGTCCGGGCTGCCAGCGGCCCTCGCCTGGCTCGCCGAGCGCATGGCCGAGCGCGCCGGCATCCCCATCACCGTGCAGTTGCCTGCCGACACTGACCAGGCTGCGTTGTCGCGCGCGCTGTCGGTTACCCTGTTCCAATGTGCTCGCGAGCTGGTATACAACCTGGTGAAGCATGCTGAGGCGAGGCGGGGCTGCATTCGTTTGACCTGGAACGCCGACAGCGTGACGCTGGTGGTCACCGATGACGGAGTCGGCTTTGCGCATCCGCAGGACCGATCCGTCGCCGGCAGTATGGCGCCGGATGCACAGCAGCCGTCGCCGAGGGACAGCCCCACAACGAGCGGCTTCGGCCTATACAGCATCCGCGAGCGCGTCGCCCTACTGGACGGCAGTCTCGACATCGATACAGGCCCGCAAGGTACGCGGGTCAGCATTCAACTGCCGCGGCAGGACCGCGACGGGAGCCCGACATGACGCGAACCACCCAGTCGGCGACCGCCGATTCACACCATGCCCATCCCGCCGCAGCGGCAGAGCCGTTGCGGCTCCTGTTGTGTGATGACCACGCACTTTTTCGGGAGGGCCTGGGGGCACTGCTGCAACGCAGACCAGACCGCCACGTTGTGGGCGAGGCCGCCACCGGCGCGGAGGCGGTCCGGCTCGCGAGCCTACTTAAACCGGATGTCGTGGTGCTGGATGTCGGTCTGCCCGACATGACCGGCATCGATGCAGCCTCCGCCATTCTTGGTGCGGCAACGGACTGCGCCGTGGTGGCCCTGTCCATGTATGCCGACGGCCACTATGTCGAGCGCATGCTGGCGGCGGGCGCCCTTGCCTATGTGCTGAAGAATGACGCCAGCGGCGAGCTGCTGGAGGCCATTGACGCCGCCGCGCAGGGCGAACGCTATCTGAGCCGGACCCTGCGCGCGGCCGCCGATGCGGACCCCGGCAGGGGGGACGCGATGGCGGCTCCGCTCAGGCGCTGCCCGGAGATGGATCGGGAACTGCTTACGGGCCGCGAGCGTGAGGTGCTCTGCCTCCTGGCCCGCGGCCGGCGGGCGAAGCAGATTGCCGCAGAGCTGGACATCAGCATCAAGACCGTCGAGACCTACCGGTCGCGGGTGATGCACAAGCTCCAGATCGACAATCTGCCGGGGCTGGTCCGCTTTGCGATCCGCGCCGGGATGGTAACGGCTGAGTAATGCAACGGACGACACCGTCGCCGGAAATTAAGTATACCGTCACCAGATTTTTTGGCCCATATTTTTCAGGCTATTGTCGGCGCAGAGATTCACTGCCATGCCCGCCTCCGCGAAGCTTTTGCCGCTGCTGCTCGCCGTTGTCGTCGCGGCGGCCCCCGCCCACGCCGACGACATTCGCACCGAGCGGGTGCACTTTGCTCCGGGCGGCACCGGTGCGGTCATCGCAGGCAGTATCACAGGCCGCGAGACTGTCGACTACCTGGTCAGCGCCCGCGCCGGGCAGACGCTGTCGGTGGCCATGCAGAGCGACAATACGGCGGCCTACTTCAACGTCATCCCGCCGGATGCAGAGAATGTGGCCGTCTATGCCGGCCATAGCGGACCGGAGCTGAACCGCTATGAGGGCACGCTGGACCTTGATGGCGACTGGAAGCTCCGTGTCTACCTCTACCGCGCCGCCGCCCGCCGCGGCGAGCGCGCGGACTACCGGCTCGATGTCAGTCTCTCCGGGGACCCGGACCCGAGCGCCGCCCGCGAGGCCAACGACTTCGGCCCGCGGGAATGGGACGCCCGCGGCGACCTCGGCTGCGCCCGGGGCGGCCAGCCCATGCAGACCGCCGCCTGTCCGTTCAAGGTGAAGCGGTACCAGATGGAATCCGGTGCGACCGTCTTCGTGCTGCCGCCCGGCGTCGCCGCTGCGCCCGGCGCCGAGCGGATCCTGTATTTCCAGGAGGGCGAGTGGTCCACGCCCACGGCGGATGCCGTGTCGGTGAGCAAGCGCGCCGACCTCTGGACGGTCACCGTCGGTGAGGAGACCTACGAGATTCCGGAGGCCGTCGTCTTCGGAGGCTGACGGGCCGCGGGAGGTCCCGCATCATCGACGGAGTCTAGTGCTGGAGGCCGGCGGCGACGACATCCTCTGGGACTACCGTGAGGCCTCGGCCATCTTCAGCGAGCATGGGCCGGAGCCACTGGCCGGCGAGCTCGCATTGGTGGTGGCGGCACTGCACCGCGAGACCGGCTGAGGGGGCGGACGCTGAAACAGGGACGGGCAGCACCCACTTCCAAAGATTCGTATCGTGAATCTCCCGCCGGCCTCCTTTGCCACTATGCGCGTCGTCCTCTCGTTACTTCTCTTGCTGCCGGCTGTCGCCACCTCGGCGGCTCCAGCCGTCATCGTCGCCGAGGCCAAGCCCACGTCTTGGGCCGACCGCACTGAGGCGCTCGGCACTCTGCGCGCGGACGAGTCCGTGGTGATCACGGCAAACGTCACCGAGACCATTTCGGCCATCCATTTCGACGATGGTCAGCGGGTCGATGCAGGCGATGTGCTGGTGGAAATGACCAGCGCGGAGGAAACGGCCCTGCTGGAGGAGGTCCGGGCCCGTGTGGACGAGGCGGAGCGTCAATACGAGCGCGTGCAGTCCCTGGCCGAGCGGGGCTCCGCATCGGCTTCGCTGCTGGACGAGCGCCGGCGCGAGCTGGACACGGCGCGAGCGTCGCTGGTGGCGGTGGAGTCCCGACTCAAGGACCGGGTGGTGAAGGCGCCCTTCGCCGGCGTGGTGGGTCTGCGCAACATCAGCTTGGGCGCACTGGTGGAGCCGGGGGACGTCATCACCACGCTGGACGACGACCGCACCATGAAGCTCGACTTCACGGTGCCGAGCGTCTTTCTGCCGTCGTTGCGGCCGGGGCTTGCGATCGAGGCCCGTGCGCCGGCATTGGGGGAGCGAGGGTTCGACGGGGAGATCAGCGCCGTCGACACCCGCATCGACCCCGTCACCCGCTCGGTGCAGGTGCGTGCGCTGCTGCCGAATCCGCAGCGGGTGCTGCGCCCAGGGCTGCTGATGCGGGTGGAGCTGCTGCGCAACCCGCGGCGGGCGCTGACCGTCCCTGAGGAGGCGCTGCTGCATCGCGGCGACGACCACTTCGTGCTTGCGCTCACCGAGGGTGAGGACGGCGCCACGGTGCCCGAGCGCCGGCAGGTGCAGATCGGCGCCCGTCGGCCCGGCTTCGTCGAGATCACGAGCGGCCTCGACGCCGGCGAGCGCGTCATCACCCACGGCAACGACAAGGCCAAGCCCGGCGAGCCAATCACCGTTATGGCCATCGACGACGGCACCCGCCCCCTCGCCGAGCTGCTGGCGCAGAAGCCCGCAGCCGACGCCGCAGAATCATCCGCGGCTGCGACCTCAGAATGATCCTCTCCGACGTCTCCGTCCGTCGCCCGGTGCTGGCGACGGTGCTGTCGCTGCTGCTCGTCGCCTTTGGGCTGGTGGCCTTCGACCGGCTGCCGCTGCGCGAGTATCCGGACATCGACCCGCCGGTGGTGTCCGTGGACACCGTGTATCCAGGCGCCGCCGCCAATGTGGTGGAGACCCGCATCACCCAGCTCATCGAGGACCGCATCGCGGGTGTGGAGGGCATCGAGACCATTGAGTCGGTGTCCGAGGACGGGCGCTCCACCATCACCATCGAGTTCAGTATCGGCCGCGACATCGACGGCGCCGCCAACGACATCCGCGACCGCGTGTCCGGCATCCTGGACCAGCTTCCGGTGGAGGCCGAGCCGCCGGACATCCAAAAGGTGGACAGCAGCGACGACGTCATCATGTGGCTCAACCTGGTGAGCGACCGCATGACCGTCCCGGAGCTGACGGACTATGCCCGACGCTACCTGGTCGACCGCTTCTCAGTGCTGGACGGCGTCGCCCGGGTGCGCGTCGGCGGCGACCAGACCTATGCGATGCGGGTGTGGCTGGACCGCAATGCGCTGGCCGCCCGCGGCCTGACGGTCGCGGACATCGAAAGCGCCCTGCGCGCCGAGAACGTCGAGCTGCCGGCCGGCAGCGTCGAGTCCGTTGAGCGCCAGTTCAGCGTCCGCACCGAGCGCAACTTCCAGACGCCGGAGCAGTTCGCGCGTCTCGTCGTTGCCCGCGGCGAGGACGGCTACCTGGTGCGCTTGGGCGACGTGGCCCGGGTGGAGCGCGGCACGGAAGAGGACCGCACCGTCTTCCGCGGCAACGGCGTGCCCATGATCGGCCTCGGCATCATCAAGCAGTCCACCGCCAACACCATCGCCGTCGCCGATGCGGCCAAGGCGGAGATGGCGCGCCTGAACCCGACCCTGCCCGAGGGCATGGAGATCAAGCAGTCCTACGACACCTCGGTGTTCGTCAAGGATGCCATCAAGGAGGTCTACAAAACGCTCGGCATCGCCATCGGCCTGGTGGTGTTGGTGATCTTTTTGTTCTTAGGATCGGTCCGCGCCATGCTGGTGCCGGCGGTGACGGTGCCGGTGTCGCTGGTGGCAACCTTCACGGTGCTGCTGGTGCTCGGGTTCTCGGTGAATATTCTCACCCTGCTCGCGCTGGTGCTGGCCATCGGGCTGGTCGTCGATGACGCCATCGTGGTGCTGGAGAACATCCACCGGCGCATGGAGCAGTACGGCGAGACCCGGCTCGTGGCCGCCTACCGCGGCACCCGGCAGGTGGGCTTCGCGGTCATCGCGACGACCGTCGTGCTGGTGGCCGTGTTCGTGCCCATTGCCTTTCTGCAGGGCGACGTGGGCCGGCTGTTCTCGGAGTTCGCGCTGACGATGGCGGCCGCGGTGAGCTTCCCCCCCTTCGTGGCCCCCTCCCTGTCCACCATGGCGCGCTCCCACACCTTGCCCGGCTCCACACGGCGCGCCACCCCGAGCGCCGGGCTGCGATGGGTGCTCACGCCGTGTGCGCGGGGG
>NZ_JAIFKJ010000531.1 GCF_019695415.1 Thiohalocapsa sp. | reverse complement strand
TTTTGTGTTGATATGTGACGGGGCCCCCGTGGGTCGACACTGGCCAGGTCGTCGGCAGCGTCAGATGAGTAGAAGAGCCAGTGCGCGACCTGGGCGGTCTGGGCCAGCAAACCCCACCCCCGGCCCAGACCGCCAAGGTCGAGTCCGCGCCCGCACCAGCCCCAAGCGCCGGGCCGAACAGCTACCTTCTGCAGGTTGGCTCCTTCCGCCGCAGTGGCGATGCCGAAAAGCTCAAGGCGGAGCTGGCGCTGCTCGGGATCCAGACCTCTATCCAGACCGTCACCATCGACAGCGGCCAGACTTATCACAGAGTGCGCACCAGCGCCTACGCGAAGTCCGACGCCAACGCCGTGCGCGCCAAGCTGCAACAAAATGGCCACAAGCCCATGATGATGCGCGCGCAATAGCGATGTCCGCCGCCGGCAGAACACGTCAGCGCGCTGCGCGCCGGCGCAATGGGCAAGCCATGCCAGGACCGCACCCAACCCTGTGAGACTAGCCCTGCGAGACCAGCCCCGAGAGACCAGCTCCGAGAGACCCGCCAATGCCGTACCGCCGCACCGCCCGCAAATCCAAGCTCCACACCGCGGTTGCGCCGGCCGCGCTGCTCGCGCTGATGCTCGGCGGCTGCGCCGCCGACAACCCGATGCGGGGTGCCTTGCGCGACAGCATCGGCAGCCCCTTCGGCGGGCCCACCGAGCAGGGCTTCCACTCGCTCGTCCGTAAGCATTGCGGTGATCAGTTCGTCGGCGGACAGACGGTTGCGACGTTGCTCGGGAGCGACACCACCTTTCGCCAGCTCACGGGTCGGCTCTACCGTGGCGACATCTCCAACGACGCCTTCATGAATCTCCTGCTGCAGGAATACCCGGCGGCGGACGCCAACATCCCTACCACCGGCTGCATCGTCAGGCAGCTCAACACCTGCTTCAACACAAGCTGCGACGGCCGCCCTGCCGAGCCCGCCGATGCCATCGCCGCACAAGACATCGACACCGCCCGCCAGCAGAATCTCGATGAGCTGCCGGCTGCGGACCCCGAGGCCGTGGAAGCCATGATCGAGGGCGACAGCGGCGCCGGTATCGACGACATCGGCCCCCTGCCCAGCCAAGATCCTGGTGTCCTGACGGGCAACCCCCCCGCGGAGGCTGTCGAATCCATACCGGAGCCGAGCCAACCCTAGCCCAAAAATCTGGGGGACAGTATACTTAACTCAATGACCGGCCGCAGGCAATGACCGAGCACGCGGCACCGATCGATGCGTGGTGTCCCGATGGGTGAAGTACGCGAGGCCCGCGTTGAATTATATATACTGTCCCTGTAATAGTTAGCGGGCGGCTGACGAATCTGTGGCCGGCCGGAGACTGACCTCACCCGCGTGGAAGGTACGACGGCCCTCTGCGGTGTCGAGCATCAGACCGCCGTCGGCGGCGACACCGGCGCAGACGCCGGTGATGCGCCGCTCGCCCATGATGAGCGCAACCGGCTCGCCGACGTAGGCATCCAGCCTGTGCCAGTCGTCCAGAAAAGGGGCGAGGCCTGCGGTCCTGAAATGTGCGAGCGCCTGCAGCAGCCCATCGACCAGCGCCGCGGCCAGAGCGTTGCGCCCGGGCATGGCGCCGCCCAGGACAGTCGCGAGATCCGCCCACGGCTGGTCGATGTCCGCCGCCTCGGCCTCGCTGAGGCGCAGGTTGACGCCAACCCCTACGACGACATGGCTCGGACCCTGGGACTCGCCCGCCACCTCCAACAATAGGCCGCCCAGCTTGCGCCGGCGCCAGTGAAGATCGTTGGGCCATTTGAGACCGATCTCGCCGACACCGTTGTCACGCAGTGTGCATGCAACGGCGACCCCGCAGGCGAGACTCAAGCCGCCGAGCTCAGCAGGTGCGAGCGGATAGCGCCAGAGAATCGATAGATAGATGTTGCTGCCGAAGGGCGAGACCCAGCCCCGGCCCGCGCGTCCGCGCCCTGCGAGCTGCCGCTCGGCGAAGCAGACGCGCCCTGCCGGTGCGCCGTGACCGGCGGCTCGCATGAGCTGCGCGTTAGTGGAGTCGACGGCGTCCAACACCTCGATGTCCGCGAGCTGCGCCCGGGACGGTGCCGACAGTCCGGCGCGGATACGCGACGCGTCCAACAGCTCCAGCGGCCGGCGCAGCCGATAGCCCCGCCCTCGCAGGCAATCGATCTCCAGCGTCAGCTCGTCGGCGGCCCGCCGCAGGGCCTTCCAGACGGCGGCGCGGCTGACGCCGAGGCGCGACGCCAGCTCGGCACCGGAATGCAGCTCACCATCGGCGAGCAGGCACAGGATCTCCCGCCGGCGCCGCTGCGCCGTCTGTGCGGCCTGCCCAGGCATGAGGCGAACGCGTGCCGGAAGGCTCAGCCGCCGGCGACGCTCGAAAGCCAAGCGCGGCGCTGTTCCAGCACCTCGCTCGGGCCGTCGTCGTCCAGTCGCAGCTCGCAGACGTCGGCCGGCGCCGCCGTCGGCGTGAGACGGAAGGTCATGAGCTCATCGCGACGGAAGGCGTGCACGATGACCTCCCGGCCAATAGGCAGCGCGCGTAGGCACTTGCCGGCGCCATGCCCATCGGCTTTCAGTCCGTCGATGGCGATGATCACGTCGCCGGCGGCGAGCCCAGCCCGCTGCGCCGGGCGGTCCTCCAGCACGACGCCGATTTTGCCCTCGCCGCCCGGCGCAAGCCGCAGACCTACATCACTGACAGGCTCGATGGCCGCAAAGGTATCCGCCACATTGCCGAAGTCCTTAGGCCCGTTGCTCGGGCGCAGGCGCATGGCGACGCCGACGGTGGCGAGCAGCCCGGGCAGGTCAAGGTCCTCTGTGCTGTCCAGCGCTTGGTCGAAGAAGCGCCCCAGATCGAGCCCCGTGACCTCTGCCGCCAGGGCCTCGATGCCGCGCTCCGCCACGCCGACGCCCGTGCGGCCATGCCGCTCCCAGAGGGCGCGCATGACGTCGTCCAATGAGCGTCTGCCGTGGGTGTCGCGGCGGATGGTCAGGTCCAGCGCGAGGGCGGTGAGTGCGCCTTTGCCATAGTAGCTGACGATGGCATTCGGTGCGTTCTCGTCTTGCTTGTAGAACTTGGTCCAGGCGTCGAAGCTGGACTCGGCCGCGGTCTGCCGTAAGCGACCTGGATTGCGCAGTACCTTCGTGATGGTCTCCGCCAGCAGCTCCAGGTAGCCTTTAGCGTCGATGCGCCGGCTGCGCACCAGCGCGAGGTCGTCGTAATACGAGGTGATGCCCTCGAAGGCCCAGAGCAGGCGGGTATGCACCTCACGCTCGAGGCCGCCTTCGACGAAGGCCGCCGGGCGAATGCGCTTCACGTTCCAGAGATGGAAGTATTCGTGGCTGCAAAGCCCGAGGAACTTGCGATAGTCGCCCTGGGCCTGCGCGTCCTCCGGCTTGGGTGTCGTATCCAATGCCTGCGCCGGCAGGTCGTCGCGGCTGCAAAGCAGGCTGGAGGAAAAGCGATGCTCCAGCCCGCCGTAGCCGTCGCCCACCACCTGGGTCAGGAACAGATATCGATCCGCTGGCAGCTCGCCGAACAGGGCCGCGTGCTCCTCGCAGATGGGGGCCAGGTCCGCGGCGATGCGCGTCAGATCGGCGCGGTGGCGCCCGCTCACCGCCATCCAGTGCGGCACGTCTCGGACCTTGTAAGCGATGACGTCGAAACGGCCCATCTCCACCGGGTGATCGATGAGATCCTCGTAGTCATCGGCGCAGAAGGTACCGAATCCCCAGCGACTGGTCTGCCCCGTTTGGGAGCCAGCCCGCGCCAGACTGGTGGCGACGCTCCAGTCGCCGCACGCCGGGTCAGCCGGCGGCAGCAGCTCGACGCGGCAAGGCTCCCGGTCGCGGTCATGCACCCGCAGGAACAGGCTCGGCCCATTGAAGTAGCCATGGGTCCGGTCGAGATGCGCCGAGCGCACCGTCAGCTCCCAGGCGTAGACCTCGTAACGGATCGTCAGCTCGCCGGCGCCCCCGGGTGCCCGCCAGGTCTGCTTGTCGAGCTTCTCCAAGGTCACCGGCGCCCCGGCGCGCTCGGCGGCAATGGCGACGATGTTCCGCGCGAAGTCCCGGATCATGTAACTGCCTGGAATCCAGGCGGGCAAGGACAGCGTGACCGGCTCCGGGCCGGCATCGGGCACAGCGAGCTCCACAGCAAAGACATGGGCGGCCGGTCGGACCGGGGTGACGCGGTAAGTGATGGGCGCGTTATCAGGCATGGTTCAGTTGATCGGCTCGACGTCTGGCAGTGGTGGGCCGGCGCACACAGCGCCCGGACGCTGACTCAGGAGGCTAACAGATGGGGCCGCCGAGCCGCCTGCGCAGTGGGCTGAGGTCGGGGACTCCCTGACGGCGACGCTGACCAAGCCACTGTCCCTGCTCAGCACACCAGCACGATTTCGGGGCATTGGTCTCTGAAAAGCTGGAAGTCGCACACAATTCTGTGTCTACAATCAAGCATCGCCCCGCGAATGTCGGAATTCGAAGGACATGCTCCGTGTCTGAGCCGTCCCAAATGCAACCCGATGCCGACGCGCGCTCGCCATGGTCGGCATCCGCATCGGAATCGGTGTCCGCAGAGCCAGCGACCAGCCGGCCGCCCGTGGCCGCGCGTGCACGGCGACGCGGCGCCAGACGCCTGCGGCTGGCGCTGCTTGGAGCGGCGGGGTTACTGGCGCTCATCGCCGCGGTGCCTGCCGCCATCGACGCCATGATCACCGCCAGCACGGCCCACGCCGTGGCCGACGACGTGAAGCAGGTGGAAGCCAAGCCCGTGGCCCTGCTGCTCGGCACTGCGCGCCGTACCATGGCCGGCCGCCCGAACCAGTTCTACCAAGCCCGCATCGAGGCCGCCGCCGAGCTCTTCCACAGCGGCAAGGTGCAGGCAATCCTGGTGAGCGGCGACAACGCCACCCGCTGGTACAACGAGCCCATCGCGATGCAGGAGGACTTGATCTCCGCCGGCGTCCCGGCGGAGTTCATCACGCTGGATTACGCGGGCTTCCGCACGCTCGACTCGGTGATCCGCGCCAAGGAGGTGTTCGGTCAAGAGCACGTCATCGTCGTCAGTCAGCGCTTTCATGCCGAGAGGGCGATCTTCCTTGCTCGCCACTTCGGACTGGACGCCAGCGGCTTGGCCGCTGCGGATCCGGAGCACCCAGGTGTGATGCGGGTCCGCGCCCGGGAAGTCCTGGCCCGGGTCGCCGCGGTGTTGGACGTCATCATCGGCCGAGCGCCCAAGTTCCTGGGCGAGCCGGAAACGGTCCGGTTGCGCGCGCTCCCCGACGCCCCGGTCTGAGCCCTACTTCCACCCCAGTCCGTGCAAGCAGCGTCACCACCACGCCCCCGCCCGAACCCCACCGCCACCCGGCACACGCGGCGAGGAAGCCTCTGCCACTCAGCACGTGCACGTAACCCCTGCGCCATTCCGCTCGCCGCGCTATCATCAGCGGAACGCCGGCACCCGAGCTGCAACGCCACCCACACCGCCAAGCCAGCCTGCCGAGGCATGCCCTTCCGCCTGCTGCACACCGCCGACTGGCACCTGGGCCGAATCTTCTTCAACGTCTCTCTGCTGGAGGACCAGGCCCACGCGCTGGACCAGCTCCTCGACATCGCCCGCGACACCCGTGCCGACGCCCTGATCATCGCAGGCGATGTCTACGACCGGGCCGTGCCGCCGGCGGATGCCGTGCGGCTGCTGGACGAGACGCTGAAGCGCATCGCGCTGGACCTGCAGCTCGCCGTGGTTCTGATCGCCGGCAACCACGACAGCGCCGAGCGCCTTGGCTTCGGTGCCGCACTGATGGAGGAGCGGCGCTGCTTCCTGCGCGGGCCACTCGGCGCTCACACCCGGCCCATCGAGATCGCAGGCCGCGCCGGCAGCGCCCGCTTCCACCCACTCCCCTACGCCGAGCCGGCCGAGGTGCGCGAGCACCTGGGGGAGCCCGACCTGCACAGCCACGACGCCGCCCTGGGTGCATTGGTGCGGCGGCTCGGTACACTGCCCGACGACGTGCCGAACATTGCCGTCGGCCACTGCTTCGTCACCGGCGGCGCGGTCAGCGACTCCGAGCGACCCTTGAGCGTCGGCGGTGCTGGGCAGGTAACCGCGGCGCATTTCGCGCCCTTCGACTACACGGCGCTCGGGCACCTGCACCGGCCTCAGGCGGTGGCGGAACGGGTGCACTACTCGGGCTCGCTGCTCAAGTACAGCTTCTCCGAGGCCACACACACCAAGTCGGTCAGCCTGGTGGAGCTGGACGACGACGGTGCGCGGATCGAGCGCATCCCGCTCACACCCCGGCGGGACCTGCGCATCGTCGAGGGGCATCTGGGCGACCTGCTCAGGGGCCCGGCAGCCGGCGAGCATGCCGACGACTACCTGCTGTTCCGCCTGCTCGACACCGGCGCCCTATTGGACCCTATGGGCCGTTTGCGGGAGGTCTACCCGAACGCGCTGCACCTGGAGCGCCCAAGCTTGACGACGGGCGGCGACAGCCGCGGCCCGAGCCCCGAGCAGATCGCCCGCGGTGAAGAGGACCTGTTCGCCGACTTCTTTCGCGAGGTCACCGGCGACGCCCTGACACCCGAGCAACAGGCCGTACTGCACGAGGTGCTGGCGGGGCTGCGCCGGCAAGAGCGCGAGGCGGCTGTGCCACCGGCTGACCGGAGCGGCGCGCCGGGCGCCGACGCATGAAAGCCGCTCAGCCCTAGCCCATGCGCCCGCTCAAGCTCCAGGTGCAGGCCTTCGGCCCCTTTGTCGCCCGACAATCGCTCGACTTCGGACAGCTCGGCGAGCAGCGATTGTTCCTGATCTCCGGCCCCACCGGCGCCGGTAAGACCACGCTGCTGGACGCCATCGCCTTCGCCCTCTACGGTGCCTCATCTGGCGAAGAGCGCAGCGCTGAGCAGCTGCGCAGCCAGCAGGCGGACCCCCGTGAGCGTACCGAGGTCGAGCTCGAGTTTGCCATCGGCCCCCGGCGCTATCGCATCCACCGGGTGCCGCGGCAGGAGCGCGCCAAGCTGCGCGGCAGCGGTACCACAACCGAGCCGGCCGCCGCCACGCTCTGGGAGCGCACCGACGCCACCGGCCCAGACGACGAGGGCCGCGTCCTGGCCAGCGGCTGGTCCAAGGTCACCGAGCAGGTGGAGACCCTGGTGGGCTTCCGCGGTGACGAGTTCCGCCAAGTCGTACTGCTGCCGCAGGGCCGCTTTCGGGAGCTGCTCACCGCCGGCGCCCGCGAGCGCGAGCAGATCCTCCAGACACTGTTCCGCACCGAGCGCTTCGCCGACATCCAGCAGGCACTGAAGGCCCATGCCGAGGGCATCCGCAAGGCCGCCGACGAGCTGCGTATCCGTCGCGGTATCCTGCTCGGCCAGAGCCAGTGTGAAACGGAGCCGGACCTTGACGCACGCATCGACGCCCTCCGCGCCGAGCTGGCGCGCCTGGACGCGGACGTGCAGACCCGCAAGACGGCGGAGCAGCAGGCACGCGCCGCATTGGACGCCGGGCGCACCGCCGCTGAGCGCCTGGAGGCCGTTGCGAAAGCCCGTGCGGCATTGGATAAGCTGCTCGCCCAGCAGGCCCGCGTCGACGCCCAGGCGGCGGAGCTTGACGCCGCCCAGCGCGCCGATGGACTCCGCGACCTGCACACCCAGCTCGCCGGTCGCCGCGACGAGCAGCGCCGGCTGGCACAGGCACGCCAAGCCGCCGCCGGCGACGCCGAGCAGGCGCGCACGGCGGCCGAGCAGGCAGCTGCGGCCCTGCAACAGGAGGCCGAGAAGGAGCCGACCCGAGATGCCCTGCGCGCCGAGATCCATCGGCTAAGCGCTATGCAGACCCAGGTCACAGCCCTCGCCGAGGCGCGCACGGCAGCCGCTTCCAGCCGCCGGGACGCCGAGCAGGCCACGGTCCGGCTGCGACAGGCGGAACGCGCCACCGACGCCGCTCGACAGGCCCTGCGGGACGCCCAGACCCGCCGGGAGCAGCTGGCGCAGCCCGCCTCCCGCCGCGAGCTGCTGACGGGCCGGCTCGCGGAGCTGAGGCAGCAAACCGAGCGGCGTCGCCGCCTGGAGCAGGTGGACGCAGACCGCGCCACACTGGCGGCTCAGCTCGGCACCGCAGCCGAATCGGAAGCCCAGGCTACCGCAGCGCTCCAAGCCGCCCGGGACCGACACGAGCTGCTGTTGCGGCGCTGGCGCGACGGTCAGGCGCAGCACCTGGCCGCAGCGCTGGAGCCGGGCGCCCCCTGCCCCGTCTGCGGCGCCACAGACCACCCGGCGCCCGCCCTCGGCGACGCCGAGATCCCGGACGAGCCGACGCTGAACGCCGCAAAGTCCAGCACAGCCCAGGCTGAGTCGGCCCTGGACGCCGCCCGCCGCCGGCTCGCGGAGCTGCGCCAGCAAACTGCCCAGCCCGACGCCGAGGCGACCGGCCTGGCCGATGCCCTGGGGGACTGGGCCAAGCACGGCAGTGCAGACCTGGACCAAGCCCTGGATGCCCTGCGTCTCGAGCTGACTCAGGCCCAGGACGCGGCCGAAGCCCTCGAACGCCTGGACGCCGAGCGGGCGATGCTGGAGCAGCGCATCATCGAGGACGAGCGGGCACTGGAGCACGCCCGCCGGGCACAGCAGCAGGCCGGCGAGGCCTTGGCAGCCGCCGAGCGCAGCCTGCACGAGCGCAGCGCCGGCATCCCGGAGCAATGGCGGGCCCCGGAGGCCCTGCGCGAGGCCCTCGCGGACCGCCGCCGGCAGCTCACGCAGGCCGAGCAGGCCCTCACCGACGCCCGCGCCACCGCCCAGCGCACGACGCAGGCCCAGGCCGCGGCCGAGACCCGCCAGCAGACCCTTGCGCAGGAGCTCGCCGATGCCGAGACGCGACTCGCCACCACAGAAGCCACATGGCAGCAGCGCCGCACCGACGCCGGCTTCGTCTGCGACGCCGACTTCGCCGACGCCCGCCGCGATCAGACCGAGCAGGCGGCGCTCGCGCAGCACATCAGCGCCCACCAAGATGCGGTGGCGGCTGCCCGAACCACGCTGGCCAACGCCGAGGCCGCAGCCCAAGGACTCACCGCACCGGACCTGACCGCACTCACCCGCGCCGCCGAGCAGGCCACCGCCGCCCGCGAGCAGGCCGAAACCACCCGGAGCAGCTCGGCCGCCGAATGCCAGCGCTTGACCGGGCTGGCCGGCCAGCTCACCGAGGTGGCCAAGGCGCTCGACGACAATGAAGGCCGCTACGCCGTCGCCGGGCGAATCGCCGACGTCGCCAACAGCGACAACCCGCACCGCCTGTCCTTCCAGCGCTTCGTTCTCGGCGCCCTGCTGGACGACGTGCTGCGAGCGGCCAGCGAGCGGTTCCTCGCCATGAGCCGAGGTCGCTATCGGCTCCTTCGCAGCACCGAGGCCGGCGACCGCCGCAGCCTCGGCGGCCTCGACCTCATCGTAGAGGACGGCTACACCGGCCTGACCCGCCCCGTCTCCACCCTCTCAGGCGGCGAGGGCTTCCAGGCGGCACTGAGCCTGGCACTCGGGCTCGCCGAGACCGTGCAGGCCTACGCCGGCGGTGTGCGGCTGGACGCCATTTTCATCGACGAGGGCTTCGGCAGCCTCGACCCCGAGGCCTTGGAGCTCGCCGTCGACACGCTCATCGACCTCCAGCGCGGCGGCCGCATCGTCGGTGTCATCTCACATGTTCCGGAGCTGAAAGAGCGCATCGACGTCCGCCTGGAGGTCACCGCCGGGCGCAGCGGCAGCACGGCGGGGTTTGTGCTGCCATGAGGGCGCTGCTTCAGGTAAAGAGCGTCAGGACGCCGGTGTAACCGTAGAGGCGGTCACGGGAGATCTCACCGTTGGCGTAGAAGCCCACGAGGGGGAAGTCGCCGAGCTGATCGCGGATCTGCTTCAGCTCTTCGGAGTCGTCCCCGAACAGATTGGCGCCGCGGCCGAGGCAGGAGACATAGACGCCGCCGCGGGGCGGGCCGTCCAGGCGGGACTTGAGGTGCGCCAGCATGCGCGCAAGGTCCTCACGGGCGGTGTCGGCATCGCGGCGGCAGAACATGACCTCCCTGCCCTGCTCCACCAGATCACCGATGGCGAGCAATTTCTGCGTGGTGTCCACGCCGATGAGGTTGCGCACCAGATAATCGGCCGTATCCGACCCGGGGATGGGCAGCCCGGCAAAAATCGTCCCGCCGAGTCGTGCGATGTCCTGGGACAACTCCGGTCCGATATCGTCCTTGAAGACCTCGAGCGCGGGACGGTTGTCGAGCGTCACCAGGACGTTCCGTCGACATTCGGTGATGGTCCGATGCGGGCCGATGGGCGAGCAGCCCTGGCTCAGGTTGGTCTGCACGCCTACCGCCTCGGTAAACATCACGCCGGCCAGGCCGCCTTGCGTGACGCCGTCTGCGATCAGCCTTGCCTCCTCGCGGGCACTGGCGAGCCCACCCACCAGGAAGCCCGTGGCAGTGCGGGCGGCGAGCTGCGCGATAAGCTCTTCGGTGGCGGGGTTGGACGGATCGCCATGCACCAGGCCGAGAAACGGCTCGGCGTTGCCCAGCCAGCGCTGCTGCATGGCATCGTAGGCGGACAGATCCTCGGTGACGGCGGGAAAGACCCGAAACGCGTCCGCTGGAAACTCTGCCACCATGGCCGCGATCGCCGGCCGCTCGTAGTACTCGACACCAGTAGCGCAGATGCCGATGCCCGTGGCGCCCACCCAGTGGTCCACCGCAGTGGCATCGCTGAGCATCGCCACGACCTCGTCCAGATACGGATTCACGGCGTCGGTGACATAGAGGAAGCCGAGCCGGTCCATGCCGGGGCGCGGGCTCGGCAGGGGGCCGAAGCCGTCCACCACGTGCGACAAGGCGTCGCGCCAATCGTCCGCAGCAGCGTGAGCGTAGGGGAAAGAGGTCATGGTGCTACCTTAAATCTGGGTGGTGGCTTGAGGCTGGCGACGAGGATGTCGACAGTACGGAGTACGGAGTACGGGGCGTGTCTGAGCGTTGATCACAGGCTTTACTGGTATCGGCGGCCTGCCTGCGCCGCAGGAGAGCCGTGGGGTGGCGCTCGGCCGGGCCGTAACGTCACGCTTACGCCGGACTCCGTACCCATCATCAAACCTCTGCCAAATCGCCCTTTGCCTGCAGCCAGGCCCGCCGATCCGCAGCACGTTTCTTCGCCAGCAGCATGTCCATCAAGGTGCCGCTCTCGTCGCCGGGTTCAACCGTCAATTGCACCAGCCGGCGGGTGTCCGGGTGGATGGTGGTCTCGCGCAGTTGGGACGGGTTCATCTCGCCCAGGCCCTTGAAGCGCTGCACCGTCACTTTACCCTTGAGCTTCTCGGCGGCGATGCGGTCCAGCACGCCCTGACGCTCCGCGTCATCCAGGGCATAAAAGACCTGCTTGCCGACGTCGATGCGGTAGAGCGGCGGCATGGCAACGTAAACATGCCCCTCCGCGACCAGCCGCGGGAAGTGCCGATAGAAGAGCGCGCAGAGCAGCGTCGCGATGTGCGCGCCGTCGGAGTCCGCATCCGCCAAAATGCAGACCTTGCCGAAGCGCAGCCGACTCAGGTCGTCCGAGCCAGGGTCCACCCCGATGGCCACGGCGATGTCATGCACCTCCTGGGACCCCAGCACCTCCGCCGGGTCCACCTCCCAGGTATTCAGAATCTTTCCCCGCAGCGGCATGATGGCCTGGAACTCACGGTCGCGGGCCTGCTTGGCGGAGCCGCCGGCGGAGTCGCCCTCCACCAGGAACAGCTCGCTGCGCTCCGGGTCCGTGCTGGTGCAGTCGGCGAGCTTGCCGGGCAACGCCGGACCTTGCGTGACCTTCTTGCGCGTCACCTTGCGCCCGGCGCGCAGCCTCGCCTGGGCGCCGGCGATGGCGAGCTCCGCGATGCGCTCGGCGTCTGCCACATGCTCGTTGAGCCACAGGCTGAAGGCGTCCTTGACGACGCCCGAGACGAAGGCCGCGCACTCCCGCGACGACAGCCGCTCCTTGGTCTGACCGGAGAACTGCGGCTCAATGAGCTTGACCGACAGGATCCAGCTCGCCCGTGCCCAAACGTCCTCCGGCGCCAGCTTGACGCCGCGGGGCAACAGGTTGCGGAACTCGCAGAACTCCCGCACCGCCTCCGTGAGCCCGGTACGCAGCCCGTTGACATGGGTGCCGCCCTGCACCGTCGGAATCAGGTTCACATAGCTCTCGCTGACCGGGTCGCCGTCTTCCGGCAGCCAGGTGACGGCCCAGGCGGCGGCCTCGTTCTCCGACTCCATGCTGCCGACGAAGGGCGGTGACGGCACCGTGGGCAGATCGGCGAGGGCCTGCTGCAGGTAGTCCTTGAGACCGTCCTGGTAGCACCAGGTCTGCTCCTCGCCGCTCGCCTCGTCGCGAAAGCGCACCTCGAGCCCGGGGCCGAGGACGGCCTTGGCCCGCAGCAGACGGGTCAGTTGCCGGACGGCGAACTGGGGGCCGCTGACGAGGTTGGGGTCCGGCCAGAAGTGCAAACCGGGCACGGTGGTGCCCGGACCCCCCGAGCCCCACTCCTCCAGCTCCGAGCGCTTCTCGCCATTGGCGAACGCCATGTTGTATTCCCGGCCGCCGCGCTTGATCCAGACCTCCAGGTGCTTGGACAGCGCATTGACCACGGACACGCCGACGCCATGGAGGCCGCCGGAGAAGCGATAGCTGCCGGCGCTGAACTTGCCGCCCGCGTGCAGTTTGGTGAGGATCACCTCGACGCCGGGCAGACCCTGCTCCGGGTGGATGTCCCAGGGCATGCCGCGGCCGTCGTAGGCGAACTCGCAGGAGCCATCGGCATGCAGCGTGACGTCAATACGGGTGGCGTGTCCGGCGAGGGCTTCGTCCACGCTGTTGTCGATGACCTCCTGGGCCAGGTGGTTCGGGCGGGTGGTGTCGGTGTACATCCCCGGGCGCTTGCGCACCGGGTCGAGGCCGCTCAGGACCTCGATGGCAGAGGCGTCGTAGGTGCCTTTCATCGGCGTAGCGATACTCCTAGGGCATGCGCCGTTCCTGTGTGCATCGGCTGCTGCCGCAGCGCTGCGGAAA
>NZ_JAIFKJ010000645.1 GCF_019695415.1 Thiohalocapsa sp. | reverse complement strand
GGGGCGGGCTGGGGGGGAGGGGGGGGGGGGGGGGCGGAAGATCGGTTGGGGGGGCTCGGGGGAAGGACGCCAGCACCCGCTGAGAGGGAACCGCGTGGCCGCCGGCACGGGCCAGGCCGGCCGCGAAATCCACCGCTGGACCAGCGCCTGGCGCCTGCGTCACAGCCAGTGCCCTTGTGTCGCCCGCCCTTGCACCGGTGGTGGCATCCGCGTGGTCCGTCTGCTGAATTGCCTCCGCTCCAAGACCAGCCGCATCTGCCGGTGCAGCGCCAAGACTCCGCAGTAGGGCCGCATACAGTGCCTCGGGCGTGACGGGCTTCACAAGGTGCTCGACCATGCCGGCGGCGCGGCTGAGGCGACGGTCTTCCGGATACGCGTGAGCAGTGATGGCGATGATAGGCGGCGTCGCGTCGCCGCGCTCGTTTCGGATCTGTCGTGCCGCTGCATAGCCGTCGAGCTGCGGCATTTGGATGTCCATCAGGACAACATCGAAGGGCTCGTCCAACGCGCGGCGCACGGCGGCGCGCCCATTCACTGCGGTCATCACGGTGCAGCCCGCCCGCCCGAGCACTGCGCGCATGTATTCTCGGTTCGTCTCATTGTCCTCCGCAAGCAGCACGCGGCGACCACGCAGCAGCTCCGGACCACTCAGCGTCTCATCACCCGTCCCGGCACCCGCGGGCGGCGCCACTTCCTCATCTCGGAGCGCCTGCTCCAGGCAGGTATGCAGCCGCTCGCGGGAAGCGGGCAGCAACACGGCCGGTGGATCTCCGTCCGGCGTAAGCTGTACCACCCGCAGTCCTCGACGCGCCGCCTCTTCGAAGACCTGCCGACACTCCGCGAGCGGCGTCGCCGAGGTTGGCAGCGCCAGCAGCAGTGACCAGACCGCGCCATGCGTGCTGACGAGCCGTGACAGGGCCTCGGCGACGGAGCACACCGCGTCCACGTCGAGCCCGAAGGCGCGAAGCTGCCGGGCCGTGGCGGCGGCACGGCGGGCATGGTCGTCCCACAGCAGCACCGGCCGGCCGCCGGCCGGCAACGCCCGCCATGCCGGGAGGGCGTCCTGGGGCATCGACATCGCCACCGTGAAGTCGAAGCGGCTACCGCGACCGGGCTCACTGCTGACTTGGATGTCGCCGCCCATCAGGCGCACGAGCTCACGACTAATGCTGAGCCCGAGACCGGAGCCCCCGTAGCGTCGTGTGGAGGACGCGTCCGCCTGGCGGAAGGGCTCGAACAGGCTCGCGCGTGCTTCAGGGCTGATGCCGATACCAGTGTCGGACACCGCAAAGCGAAGACGCGCCACCATGCCTTCGGCCGGGGGCAGGGTCGCCTGATGGCTAACGTGTACGAAGACCGCCCCCCTGGGCGGGAATTTGACGGCGGTGGTCGCGAGATTGAGCAGGACCTGTGCAAGGCGCAGGGCGTCGCCGATGATCCGCATCGGGGTCGCCGGGTCTACGTCGAGCTACAGCAGCAGTCCCGCCTCGCGCGTCTGCACCCCTACCACCGCCTGCACGCGCTCCAGAAGCTCATCGAGGACGAAAGGCGCGTGCCGCAGCTTGGCACCGCCGGCTTCTATACGGGATAGATCCAGTACGTTATCGATAAGGCCGAGCAGCGACTGCGACGCGCTGTGCAGGCGCTCGAGCCAGCCGCGCTGACGCAAGTCCAGATCCGTATCCAGGCAGAGCCGCGCCATGCCCATGATCGCGTTCATCGGGGTGCGGATCTCGTGGCTCACATTGGCGAGAAACTGGCTCTTGGCAGCCGCCGCCACCCGCGCCGCATCCCGGGCTGCCGTCAGATCGCGGTTCAGGCGCGTGAGCTCGCGCTGGCGGTAGAGCAGAAACAGCCCCACCAACCCCACCCCCGCCAACACTTGCCAGAGAAGGGTGAGGTCCATGCGCTGCTCGATGGTGAACTGGGTCTGCTTGAGCTCGATGGCGTCCCGCTCCGCCGGTGTCACTGCGGCCAGAGCCTTGTCCATGATCAGCCGCAGCAGCGGCTCATCGCTGCGGGTGCCAACAGCGATAGGGTAGCGGTTATCCAGCTGACCGATGATGGCCAAACGCCCTGCACTCTCATGCACCACCCGCGCGGCATGCTCCAATGTCGCCACCGCCGCGGTGATGTCACCGGCCTGCAGGGCCTCCTTCATTGCCACAGGTGTCGGCGACGACACGAAGCGCACATCCGGATGCCTGGCTTCCAGCTCGTCAGCAATAGCGGAGGCCGCCGGCACCGCGACGGACTCGCCGCGCAGTGCGCGCATGTCGCGCACGAAAGGCATGTCACTCGGCCCCAGCAGCACGTAGGTCAGCTGGAAATAGCCCTGAGTGAAGTCCAGGAAATCTTCACGCTCGACGGTGGGGATCACGCCGGAGACGAGATCGCAGCGCCGCTCGCGCGCGAACGCCAAGGCCTGGTTCCTGCTCTGCGCGGGGACAGGCTCCAGGACCACGCCGAGCTTGCGCGCGAACAGGGCAAGGTAATCCCGGAACAGGCCGCGGTGCTCGCCGTTCTCCAAGTAATCGTAGGAGGTCCAGACAGGGCTGAAGCAATAGCGAAGCTTGCCATCCTTGCGGGCCAGATACTCGCGCTCCACGAAGCTCAGCAAGACCTGCCCCTGTGGTGGAGCCGGGCGTGGGCCCAGGTGCCGCTCGCGGATCGTCACACGGCGCGTCGCCGGCAGCGCCGCGAGCGCCTTGTCCATCGCGCTGATCAGCAAAGGCCAATCTTTGCGCACCGAGAACACCAGGTCCATCGGCTGCCCGACCCGATAGGCAATCTCCACCGGTGGCCCCGAGGCATCCGCCACCAAAAAGCGCATTACGTCCGTGCTGCCGATCAGTGCGTCCACTTCCCCCGCGAGCAGTGCGTTCAACGCTGCCGGCACGGTGGCGCACGCGACGGCGGTCGCGCCGGAGATGCCGGCGATGTACTTTTCGTTCACCAACGCCCCTTCGGCATAGCCGATGCGGCGGCCGGCGAGGTCGTCGGGGCCCTTGATGCTTAACGGATTGCCTGCGCGCACGAATATGCCGTTGGTCAAAGACGCGTAGGGCGCAGAGAAGGCCAAGCGTTCCGCACGCTCCGCGTGCGGCCTGGACATAGATAGCCCTGCGATCTCATAGCGCAGCGCCTGCTCCACCAGCGTCGGCCAATCGCCGAGCTCCAGCCGGATATCCGTACCGAGCAGCTCGTTGATGGCCGCGAGCATGTCCGCGTCGATGCCCGTCACGCGCCCGTCGGCGTCGCGATACGCGAAGGGCGCCCAGTCGGCGCCCACGCCCAGGCGAATCGTCGGGAGCCTGTCCAAAAAAGCGCGCTCGGCGGGCGTGAGCTGCACCGTCGGTGCCGGCGGCAATCCCGCCTCGTCACCGTCCGGGTCCTGCGCCTGCGGGCGCATCTGTCCAGCCGAGCCGGGCGCGTCGTCCGGCATCTCGCCCTCCTGGTGCCCGTCGCGCTGCCGCGTGGCCGCGGCGCGCAGATCCGCCAGGGCCTGGGCACCGCCAAACCAGCGTGCCCAGAGCGCCTTGAGCTCTGCTGGTGTCAGGGCGGCGTAGGCCTTGTCCAGAATCGCCGCCGCTTCCGGCAGATCCTGTCGAACAGCGAAGGGATGTGCCTTTAGGGTCTCTCCGGCGACGGATGCCGACAACTGGCCGACGATGGCAAGATCCGAGAGACGCTCCGACTCGAATAGATGCAGCGCCACCTGCCGGGGCATCACGGCCGCGTCCGCGCGGCCGCTGGACACGGCGTGCAGGGCTTCGGTGAAGCCCGCCACGCGCAGCCGCTCCAGCTCGCCGCAGCAGCGCTGCAGCAGCTCGCTGGCCGCCCAGCCCGGGTTGTCGGCGATGGTCTTGCCGCGTAGGGATGCCGCGTCGCGCAGATCCGTACGGCCCTGGCGGGCGACGATGACCAGTGGTACCGGGAAAGCTCGCGCGCTGAACCGGAGGTAATTCTGGCGCACCGGCGTGGCACCGACGTTGATGGTGACGTCCGCGCTGCCGCTGCGCAGGTGACTCTGCACACGAGCGGGGTCCGCGACGCGCCAGCTGAGCGTGAAGCCGGCGCGCCGGGCAATCAGCTCCAGCAACTCCACGGAATAGCCGGACGGCCCTCGCTCGCTCCAGTCCGCGAACGGCGGCAGCGGTGCGAAACGAACCCGCAGACGGGGGTGCCGCTCCAGGAAAACCTGCTCGGCAGCGGTCAGGTCAAGCTGCGGTGCCGGCGCCAAGAACAGAAATTCGTCTAAGTCCACGGGGCCGGGTGCGCGCCCGGTCTCCCGCAGCAGCTCCACGACCGCCGCCAGTGCGCCACGATCCGGCCTGCCGACGGGATGCACTTCCGGCAGCATGGCGCTGTGGGTCTGATGGGCCTCGAAGCGCAGGTGCTCGGCGTCCTTGCTCTGGGTGTTCCAGCGCGCGCGGATCAGCGCCACCAGCTCGTCCGGATGGTCCAGCGCATAGGCCCAGCCGCGGTTCGTCGCCGCGGTCAGCGCGGCTGCGACCTCCGGTGCTGCGCCCACCGTCTCGGCGGTGGCGAAGAGATTCAGGTCAGGCACCGGCACGCCGTAGTCCGCCGGATCGATGACGTTGAAGGGCACACCGCGCCGATACAGCTGAAAGACCTCGTTGCTGCGGTAAGCGACCATGGCATCGACGCGACCCTGCACAAAGGCGTCGATGCCCGGCGCGTAGGGCACCACCTGGATCTGGTCGCGATCGATTCCCGCGCGGGCGAAGAGCCGTGTCATGTTCGGGCTCTCGAGCATGTGCGGCGCCGCCAGGAGGCGCTTGCCGGCGAGTTGGCGCGGCAGTACCACGTCGGGCGGCACCACCAGCACCAACGGCGAGCGGCGAAACCAGCTCGCCAACAGCTTGAGGCGCGCCCCGGAGGCCTGTGTCTCAAGCAGCATATCCGCGGGAGCGGTGCCGAAGTCCGCGCGACCGTCCAGCACCGCCTCCACGGGGTCGGTGTCGGGCCCGCCCTCGAGCAGGGCGACCTCGAGACCAGCCTCGCGGTAGAAGCCCTGGGCCAGCGCCGCGTAAAACCCGGCAAACTGCCATTGGTGACGCCATTGCAGCTGAATGCGCACGGACTGGGCCGCAATCGCCTCCGCGCCCGTGCCCGACGTTGCCGCTGCCGGCACCAGTACGGTCAGAGGGGGCAGCCACAACAAGAGCCTCG
>NZ_JAIFKJ010000490.1 GCF_019695415.1 Thiohalocapsa sp. | reverse complement strand
AGACGGTCATGGGAACCAAGAGCCGCCCAGGCGCGGCCGCCAGCAGCCGCCGCAGCAGCACCGGCAGCAGGCCAGAGAGCTCAGCAACGCCGATGCCGAGCAGCCCCACCAGCACGAGCCCCAGCGGCGGAAACTCGACGAAGTTATCCACCAAGTTTGACAGGAGCCACCAGAGACCGTCGGCATCCAGCAGGCTGACGGGCGTGATGGGCTCGGTGACCAGCGCCCCGTCCCGCTCCAGCGTGCGCGTCACCTCCCAACCCAGCCAGACAGCGAGCTGCGAGAGCAGCATCACCATCAGGGTGCCCAGGGCGAAGAGCGTGGAAGGATCGGGCAGCCGGTTGCCGACCCGCTCGACGGTGTTGAGCCAGCCGCCGGTCATCCGCCGGCCTCGTCCGCTTGCGGCCCGGTGTGCTTGCCGAGGGTCATCTTGTGCCGCGCGATGTGCTCGGACTCGAAGAAGTCCCGCATCGCCTCGCCTCCCACCCAATGTCGCCGCCGCGTCGCCCTCACTGGCTGCTCGGCGGGCGCGAGCTGCTGTTGGGACGCGCGGTGCCCTGCGCCTGGCCCTCTGACTTGCCGGATGTGTCGCTCGATGCCGCTGCGCCTGTCTTGTTCGCAGAACGCTTGCGCGTTGCCCCAGTCTTCTTCACGCTGGAGGTCTTGCGTACCGTTGTCTTCTTGGTCGCGGCGGCCTTTTTCGCAGCCGCGCTCTTCTTCGCCGCGGCCTGCTTGGTGGTGCCCTTCTTGGTGGTGCCCTTCTTGGCTGCGGCCTTCTTGGTCGCCGCCCGCGCCGGAACCGGTGGGGCCGGTGCCGCTGATGTATCCGCCTGCTCGGATTTCACAGGAGCCGCCGGCGACACCAACGACGCCGGTGTCGGCGCCGCTGACTGCTCCCAGCCGCGCGCAGCGGCGGAGGTCGACGCCGCCGCCGGGTCATGGCGCCGGGCGCCGGAGACTGCCCTAGCCCCGGTTCCGCTGCCGGATGGGCCACCTCCGCCGGACGCTGGCCCCGAGCCGTCATCATCTTCCGGCGGAACGCGGCCGAACAGTGCCAGCAGCGCGCGCCAGATGACCGCCCCCAATCGGCTCAGGATACCCAGCAGCCAGATTACCGCGGCCACCAAGCCGCTCCACAGGCTGACCCACAAGGGCGTGCGCATACTGCTGGCGCCGGGTTGCTCGATGGGCGTCCCCTCCACCTCCGCGTACCGCCCGGAGAGCTCGATCTCGCCGCTTTCGGCCTCCAGCAGGTAGAAGTGCTTGCGCAGACTGATGCAGCCGAGCGGGATCACAATCACAGCCATGAGCGTGGCCACGCCTGCGCCGAAGAAGAGGCTCACGGCCATGCCCTGGAAGATCGGATCCTGGATGATGGCCCAGGCGCCCGCCATCAGCGTCAGCGAGGTGATCAGAATGGGCCGCATGCGGATCTCGGCGCCGTCCACCGCCGCCTCGCGCACGCTCTTGCCCTTGGCGACCTCTATCTTCACGAACTCGACGATGAGGATGGACTGGCGCACGATGATGCCGCCGAGCGCGATGAGACCGATCATGGACGTGGCGGTGAATTCCGCACCCATGACCAAGTGTCCGGGAATGATGCCGATGAGGGTGAGCGGAATGGGCGACATAATGAGCCCCGCCAGGGCGAAGTCGCGGAACTCCCAGACGATCAGCCCATAGATCAGGAGCAGTGCCGCGATGAAGGCGACACCCATGTCGCGGAACGTCTCGTAGGTGACCGTCCACTCCCCGCTCCATTCGAACCCCGACTCAGCGTCGTCAGGGGGCGGCCCGATGAGCCCCCCGGGCATGCCGGTCATCTGGACGCCGTCCGGCGTCGTGTAGTCGCGAAGCAGCTCTTCCACCTCAAGCATGCCGTAGATTGGCGCGCCAAGGCGCCCCTCCATCTCGCCCACGACATATTCCATTGGACGCAGATCCTTGTGGTAGATGATCGGATCTTCTAGGCGCTTGACGAATTGGCCAAGCTCCGACAAGGGAATGGTCTCGCCGCTCGGCGAACGTATGGGTAGGCTGCCCAGTGTGTTGAGCTCGGCGCGATTGGCGAGCGGCACCTGGAGCACGATGTAGGTGGGCTCCTGCACGGTGCCGCGCTTGACGTCGCCGACCTTGAAGCCGCCCATGGCCATGGCCAAGGCTTGATTGATGGCGTCCACGGAGATGCCCCGGCGCACGGCCTTCTCGGTGTCCACATCGAAGCGCCAGTACTCGTAGGGCTCGGCCATGTAGTTGTCGACGTCGACGATGCTCTCCACCTCCTCGAACATCTCCGTCATGTCGCGCGCGACTTGCCGGCGCACGGACTCATTCGGCCCATAGATCTCAGCGACCACCGTTTGCAGCACCGGCGGCCCCGGCGGCATCTCCACCACGGCGATGCGCGCGCCCAGATTCTGCGCCAGCGGCCCGAGCAGCTCCCGTGCGGCAACGGCGATCTCGTGGCTGCCTCGCTCCCTCTCCGTCTTGTCCTCGAGCATGACCAGGAGATCCCCTTCCCACGGATTGGCGCGCAAGTAGTAGTGACGCACCATGCCGTTGAAGTTAAAGGGCTGCGCCGTCCCGGTGTAGGTCTGTACCGCAGTGACTTCCGGAACCTCCCGGACCTTCTCCGCCAGCTGCCGGACCACGTTGGCCGTCTCCGGCAGCGCCGTGCCCTCCGGCATGTTCACCACGACACTGAACTCCGGCTTATTATCGAAGGGCAGCATCTTCACGGGCACCGTCTTGGTGTAGAAGAGCAGACAGACGCCGGCGGTGACGGCAATGACCGTCACAAGAAAGGACACGCCCAGGCTGCGATTCTCGATGAGCGGCAGCACGATGGGCCGGTAGATGCGCCCGATGACGCGGCGAGTCAGCTCCTCGCGCCGCTCCGCCTTGCGCAGGGCCGCCATGCGGGGGCGTACGCGCAGCGCAAACCAAGGTGTAAATACGAAGGCCGCCACCAAGGAGAAGAACATGGCCGAGGAGCCGAGCACTGGAATGGGGCGCATGTAGGGGCCCATCAGGCCGCTCACCCAGCCCATCGGCAACAGGGCCGCGATAATGGTGAAGGTGGCAAGGATGGTTGGGTTGCCCACTTCGTCTACGGCGCGCACGGCGTCGGCGATGGAGGTCTTGCCGACCTCCAGCCAGTGCCGAAAGATGTTCTCCACCACGACCGTGGCGTCGTCCACCAGGATGCCGATGGCGAAGATCAGCGCAAACAGGCTGACGCGGTCGATGGTGTAGTCCACCACCATGGCCCACCAGATCGTGAGCAGGATCACCACCGGGATCACGGTGATCACCACGAAGGCCGCCCGGGCGCCAAGTCCGATGAGGCATAGGATGGAAACGATCACCGCCGCCTCGAACATCGCCTGCAACAGCTCGTTGACCTTGTCGTTGGCGGTCTTGCCGTAGTTGCGGGTAATCTCGACGTGGACGTTGGTGGGAATGAGCGTCCCCTCGAGGCTCTCCAGCTTCTCCAGCACCGCTCTGGCGACGGTGACGCCGTTGGTCTTCTCCTTCTTGGCGATGGCGAGGGTCACCGCCTGAGCGCCATCGGCCGGCGCGTCACCCTCGTAGGCCCGCCCCGTGGAGTAAGTGACGATCTGCTCTGTGTCCTCCGGCATGTGGGAGACCATGGCCACGTCACGGACGTAGACAGGCCGCCCGCCCTGCGTGCCCACCACCAGGCGGGACACATCATCTGCCGTGCGCAGGAAAGCGCCGGAGTAGACATTGAAGGCGGCACCGCTCGACTCGCTCTGCCCCGTGGCGCGCTCCGCGTTGGCGCTCTGAATGGTGCCGGCGATGCGGTCCAGCGTCACGCCATAGCCCGCAAGCCGCTCCATCAGCACCTCGACGCGGATCTGCTCCTCACGTCCGCCGACGACGAAGCCCTTACCCGTGTCCTTCACGGAGCCCAGCTCCTGCAGCACGTCCAATGCGAGGGTCCGCAGCTGGGCGTCGCTGACGTCGTTCGACCACAAGGTGGCCGTTACGACGGGCACATCGTCGACACTCACGGGCTTGACCAGCGGCATCTCGACGTCCGGCGGCATCTTGTCCAGGTTCGACTGGAGCTTGTCGTGGACCTTGACGATGGAGTCGCCCATCTCCTCGCCCACGTAGAAGCGCACTGTCACGATCGCCGCACCCCGCTGGGTGGCCGAGTAGACATGCCGCACGCCCGGGATCTCTTTCATGATCCGCTCCAGGGGCTCGGTCACCATGCTCTCCACCTGCTTGGCGGACGCCCCCGGGTACTGCACGAAGATATCGATCATCGGCACGGAGATCTGTGGATCTTCCTGCCGCGGCGTAAAGAAGAGGCCGATCAGACCGATGCAGAGACACCCGAGCAGCAGCATCGGGGTGACCGGCGTGTTGATGAAGGCCCGAGCAATCCGCCCGGCAAGCCCCAACGGCTTGGTTTGCGTTCCCTGTTCCGGAAGCTGGGACCTATCGTCAGTGGAGGGTCTGGTGCTGTCGCCGGCCATGGGCTGGTCAATGACTCTCTGCGCAAAGCGGTTCTGCGAGAAGCCAACGCCCTGATGCTGCCCCGCGCGTTGGAAGACGGTCCGTCAATTTAGACCATCAAACTCAAGTGTTACAGAGTCTGCGCGCTACAGCCATGGCGCAGTACGGAACCTTGCCACCTGGACAATAATATTAGTGGTTGCTAAATTACTCACACTTAAAAAAGGGGCGGGTGTTTCGCTGTCTATCGACGCCCCGCGCCAGCTGCCCGGCCTTGCGCCGAGGAGTTTTTCCATGTTTATCGACAACCTTTCCATGGCAGGCCTGCTGGTGGTCATGCCCTACGCCCTGTTGCCGCTGCTGTTCGGCCGCGAATTCCTGCGGGTCACGGAGGACGGCGTGGACAGTGCGGCGCAAGCCTTGCGGCCCCATCCCAAGACAGCGGGCCCACAAGGCCCTGACACTGCCGCACAACCTATCCCATGCAACTGATCCCCGCGATATGGCGGAAAGTCGCGAGTTTCGAGGGGCGAGGTTCGAGAAAGAGAACAGGCATCAGCAGGTTGTTCGCGCGACAAACCGAAAACCGGCGAGCGATGGGTATGTCTTGATCCCTGATGCAGGGTGTGCCGCGGCGGCACCCATCTGAACAGTGCCGGCTTAGGGAAGCGCCGATTTATTGGCGCTTCCCGTGCGGGGCAGGACGCCCCG
>NZ_JAIFKJ010000112.1 GCF_019695415.1 Thiohalocapsa sp. | reverse complement strand
CGAGTGAGGATTGGTGCGGGACCTCGCCCCTCGCTACTCGTTACTCGCCACTCATCCGCCCCCATACCGCCAGGTGCCGGTCACTCACGACATTCACCGATAACTGCTGCGCGAGCCCGGCGGCCTGCAACTGCTCGGCTACCTCCGCCGGCTCGAAGGCGGCGTGCAGGGAGTTGCGGAAGTCTTGCTTCAGCACCTCTGGTGCGTCGGCGGCATAGCTTTCCACCAGCGCGGCCGCCCAGCCCGCAGAGGCAGGACGCATCAGGTCCATCACGAGCACCAGGGCGCCGGGCTTTGCCGCGGCGCGGATGCTGCGCCAGAGCACCTGCGGCTCATGCAGATGGTGCAGCAGGCTGTTGGAGAGGATTAGGTCATACGCGCCTGTCTCGATGCGGGCCGAGGGCAGCTTGTCGCACAGAAGCCGTGTCCGGCTTGCGATGCCCGGCAGGGCGTCGACCGCCGCTTGGGCCAGGTCCAGCATGGGCTGGCTGCCGTCCAAGGCGTCGCAGTGAAGCGTCGGATACCGGTGCAGCAGGCGGATGACGATGTCCGCCGGGCCGCAGCCCAGGTCGAGCGCGCGGGCGCCATGCAGCTCGCCCGGCGCCTGCTCCGCCAGCAGGCGCAGGAAGAGCTCATTGGGCTCGCTGAAATCGGCCTCGGCGTACGCGCGGGCCTGCTCGTGGCCGTCCATCAGCTCGGGCTCGGGGCGGCGCTTCATTGAGAATCTCCGGGCAGTCTCCAGGGCGGTGACCGGCGACGGGCGCGGTGTGTGCAGCTCAGGGTAGTGTGGCTTCGTCGGCGAACAGCTCGGCTAGGGTCTCACGCCGGCGTACCAAGTGGGCCTGGTCGCCGTCGACGATCACCTCCGGTGGTCGCGGCCGACTGTTGTAGTTGGAGCTCATGGTGAAGCCGTAGGCGCCGCTGGAGCGCACCGCAAGCAGGTCGCCCGGCGCCAGCGCCAGGGACCGGCCCTTGCCGAGAAAGTCGCCGGTTTCGCAAACCGGGCCCACGATGTCCCAGGACAGGGGCTCGCCAGCACGACGCTCAGCGGGCACGATCTCCTGTGTCGCTTGGTACAGCGCCGGGCGCAGTAGGTCGTTCATGGCCGCGTCGACGATGGCGAAGTGATGGGTGGCTGTCGGCTTCAGGTATTCGACGCGCGTCAGCAGGATGCCGGCATTGCCGGCGATGGCGCGCCCGGGCTCCAGGATGATCTCCAAGTCGCGGTCGCCCAGTCGGGCGTCCAGGGCTTCTGCGTAGGCGTCGGGCTCGGGCGGGGCTTCGTCCGTGTAGCGGATGCCGAGGCCGCCGCCCAAGTCGAGGTGCTCGATGGCGATGCCCTGGTCTGCGAGGCGGTCCACCAGCGCCAGCACCCGGTCCAGCGCGTCCAGAAAGGGCGACAGCTCCGTGAGCTGAGAGCCGATGTGGCAGTCGACGCCAGCGACGCGGATGTGCTCCAGTGCCGCCGCATGCTTGTAGACGGCCTCGGCCTCGTGGATATCGATGCCGAACTTGTTCTCCCTGAGGCCAGTGGAGATGTACGGATGCGAGCGGGCGTCGACGTCCGGGTTGACGCGCAGCGACACCGTGGCCCGGGTATCGAGCTCGGCAGCGACGGCGGCGATGCGCGTCAGCTCCGGCTCCGATTCCACGTTGAAGCAGCGGATGCCGACCGCGAGGGCGCGGCGGATCTCGTCCACGCGTTTGCCGACGCCGGAGAAGATAACCCTATTTGGCGCGCCGCCGGCGGCGAGCACCCGCTCCAACTCTCCGACGGAGACGATATCGAAGCCGGAGCCGAGTCGCGCCAGCAGGCTCAGCACGCCCAGGTTGCTGTTGGCCTTAACAGCGAAGCAGATCAGGTGTGGGCGTGACCGGAGCGCTCGGTCGAAGGCGTGCCAGTGGCGCTCCAGCGTGGCGCGGGAGTACACATAGCAAGGCGTGCCGAAGCGCTCGGCCAGCTCGGAGACCGGGATGTCTTCGGCGAACAGTCGGTCGCCGCGGTAGTTGAAATGATCCATCCGGCGGCTCTGCAACAGCGCCCGGTGCGGTCAGGAACCGGCGTCGGCGGCGGGCTCGGCCGGCGCTTCTGGTGGCCAGTCCGCATCTGCGGGCGGGAATGGAAAGGGCTCAACCCGACCACGGGCATCGCGCTCGGCGCGGGCCGGGTCGTCTTCGGCAAGATATAGATCCCCCTGCTGACCGCAGGCGCCGAGCAATGCCGCGCAGGCGATCACGAGTGGTATGAGCCGGCAGCGGCGTCGGGCTTCCATGCAGCGATGATGCCGCATCTACTGCTGCCGGGCAAAATTCGATGCGGGACCGCCCCGGCGTGTGGGTGAGTAGGTAGCGCAAACGGGCCAACGGAATCGGGCACAACAGCCGGCCCGCGGTGCTTAGTCGCCCAGCTCGGCGGCCCGGAAGCGGGCCTGGACGGCGCCGTCGGCGTCGGTCAGCACCAGCTCGTCGCCGTGGATGTGATAGCGAGCTGCGCGCTCCAGGGCGGCGAAGTACGCGGACTCCTGCGCATTGATGCCTTCCGGCGCCGGGCAGCGCATTTTGGTGGCTGCCAGCGGGCCTTCCAACGCAAAATCCTCGCCCGAGACCACGAAGCCACCGCGGTAGTTGTTGCAGGCCTTGCCGCTCAAGCGCCCGTCCTCGGCCAGCATCAGCATGAACTCTGTGCCCGGCACCGTTGTGCTCACGCCGCCCTTGCCGTTGTTGAAATGCGTCAGTCGCCAGGTGGTGCCCGTCAGCGGCGTCGCTTGCAGTTCCGAGAAGGTCAGCAGCGTCTCTCCGGCCGCGTCGGTGAGGATGAGCTCGTCGTTGGTGCTGCTGTAGCCCGTCACTTGGCCTAGGGCCTGGATGACGGCCTGCTCCTGGGCCATCAGGAGTGGTGGGCAGGCCATCATCGTGCTCGCCATGTTCGGCGCGAGCTCAAGGGCGTCACCGTCCGAGGTGTAGCTGCCAAGGAGCCGGTTGCAGCCGGCGCTGCCGCTGAGACGCCCTCCCTCGAAGCGCAGCACGGCGCGGGTGCCGGCCTGGGCGGCATCGGCGAGACCGGATTCGGTCCGATAGCTGGTGAGCTGCCAATCCTGACCTTCGAGGCCGGCGGCGAGTGCCGTTTGCAGACAGGCGGCGAGCAGCACGCCGGCAGCTGCGAGGCGCACCAGTGCGCACAGCGGCGCTTGCATCGGCTTCATAAGCGGACCTCTTTTGCTGGCGGGCAAATCTCAGGGCGCGCGCATTATGGCGCTCCTAGTTGTTCCCTGCAGTGCCCAAGGCCACTCGGCCAGCGTGTCGCCATGCCGGCTGTCGGCGGCCGGCGCGGAACCCACCGCGGCAGCTACGGCAGGATGCGAATGGGTGTGCCGTCGCGCACCAGCCGCCAGATTTCATCCATCTCGTGGTTCTTCACGGCGATACAGCCGTCGGTCCAGTCGCGGCCGTCATACTCCCGGGCGACGGCGGGAGAGGTGAGCCAGTTCGGGCGCCCGTGGATCATGATCATGCCGCCGGGGTTCACGCCCATGGCGCGGGCGAAAGCCCGGTCCCGGGCATTCGGATAGGAAATATGGATGGACTTGTGGAAGTTGCTGTTGGGATTGCGCCAGTTGAGGACATAGTCGCCCTCGGGCGTGCGCTCGTCCCCCTCCATGAATTTGTGTCCCTCCGGACTGTCGCCGAGGGCGATGCTGTACTCCCGGTAAACCTCGCCGTCATGCAGCAGCTGGATCGTGCGATCGCCCTTGCGCACCAGCACGCTGTCGACGAAGCGCACGGTGGGCTCCGGCTTGGAGGCGCAGCCGCCGAGGAGACCTGCCAGCGCGATCATTGCGGCAAGGGTAAGGGCTGCGGGCATGCGTGCAGAGGCGAGGGATGTAGTTATGGAGAGATTGCGGCGCGACATCGGTGGCGGACTGTAAAAGTTCTCAAGTAATTGGAGTCTACCCGTTAAACCGGCGCTTGGCATCGGTCAAACGCGCTACAAATGTAGCGGAATATCGGATGGTTAGAGCGCGCTCTTCAGTCGCGTTGGCGGTGTTGGCGCTCGCTCGCTCCAGGCACCTGCGGCGGCTGTGTTAGCATGCGATGCGCGCCAGTCGCCGATCGGCGGCACAACTCGGCTCCTGCCGCTCTGTCACTCCCCGTCGCCCCATGCTGCGTGTGCTGTTCCGCTTGTTGTCGAGCCTCTTGGTGCTCGTGCTCCTACTTGCGGTCGTGGGCGCCGCCGTCGGGCCGCTGCTGGTGGACCCCGCGCCCGCAACCGGAGAGACCCGGCTCCAGGCGCTCGAGCGCCCCGGTAGCCGTTTCGTTCGCATTCCCGTCGCCGGCACCGACGGGTTGAGCCTGCATGTGGCCGAGCGGCAAGCGGATGCTGCCGGACCGACTTTCGTGCTGCTGCATGGCTTCACGTTCAACCTATATACCTGGGAGCGGATCATGGCGTCGCTGGCCGAGCGCGGGCGCGTGATGGCCTATGATCAGGTTCCGTACGGCCTGAGCGCAAAACCGCTGCCCGGCACCCGCGAGAGCGGCGATCCCTACGCCAAGGCCGCCGCGCTCTCGCAGCTGATATCGCTGCTGGACACGCTCGGGGTGGAGCAGGCGTACCTCGTCGGCAACTCCTCGGGCGGCACCCTGGCACTGGAGGCGGCGCTGGCCTATCCGGACCGAGTGCGCGGTCTCATCCTGCTCGCGCCCTGGGTCAACTCCAAGCGGCCCATCTTGCCGCAGTGGCTGGTGGACCTGCCGCAGATGCAGCGCTTGACCCTGTTGCTCGCGCGGACCCTGGGCACCGACATGCCGCTGCTCGACTATGCCTATGCCGACCCTGGCCGTATCGACGAGGAGCGCCGTGCCCGCGCTGCCGTGCACCAGGAAATGGCCAACTGGGACGCCGCATGGGCGGCGCTTCTCGCGCGCTCGCTCACCGACCCGGTGGAGATCCGCCGGCACCTCACCGAAATCGACGTGCCCGCGCTGGTGATCACCGGAGCGGAAGACCGCATCGTGCCTCCTGTGGATTCTCTGGACGCGGCTAGGGCGCTGCCCAACGCCACCTATGCCGAGCTGCCGGGCTGTGGCCATCTGCCCCAGGAAGAGTGCCCAGCTGCTGTGATGGACATCATGGACCAATGGCTGGACCGGTTGCCTGACACCGAGCCCAACCCAGGACTCAGGCCCTGATCCACCGTCCGATTCGCCCCGGTAATCCCAAC
>NZ_JAIFKJ010000250.1 GCF_019695415.1 Thiohalocapsa sp. | reverse complement strand
GTATACCAGACGATCACCTCCACGCCAGGCGCGAGCCGCTTCGGCTGCACGTAACACCGGCATCGCGGGTGCGCTGGAGGTGTGCAAATCGCCGGTTGCACCCCCTGAGCCGCCCACGCCTCGGCGTTCGCCTTGGCGTACACCCGCGTGGCCTCCGTGGCCGCGATCATCTCCGCCCGCACGGGATTATTGAAAATCGCCCTTAAACGCCTTCACCGCCTTATCCCGCCACCGTCGCAAATCGTCCTGAGCCGCTTGCTCCGCCACATCAAGCACTGTCCAGGCAGCCTCTTGCACCGCCGCCAGATGTTTGCCATCCGCGCCCGCCTTGGCGGGTAACAGATTCTCCATTGAGAACGTAGGAGGCAAATCCCTGGACGGGTATTGAGTATCCACAGCACATTGGCTCTCAATCCCCACAATTCAAGCACCGTCAAGTCACTCCGCCCATCCGGCAACGGGGGAAGCTGCCAGAATCGCTGCCGCCGCTCATCAATCGTCAGCGTTTCACGCGCCGCCTGGTCTTCTTGTAATTCCAACTCACGGTTAGATGGCTGAATGTCATCGAAGACACCCCGGTACTGCGACCCATAAAATCATATTCCATCCCAGAAGCTCAACATCTAGCTTCTGCACCGTCGTGACAGCCATCTTGCATGCTGCTTGTGCGCTATCGCTGTGATCCAACGGTGTCTACTGAGACCTTGACAGAATATAAGTTGCAATGTATAATATATGTATTATATAAGCTTTACTAATATACGTGGGTGCAGTAGCCAAAAAAGTAAGTGGCCTAAAGGGAAGCAATGACAACTGGATCACGGTCAGTTTCTTGCTCAACGAGCAATAGTGCTTATCTTCGAATTCTCTCTCACGATCAACGCAGGGAGATATATTTGGCTGCTGTTCGGGTGCTTGGTGAAACCGGAATCTTGATTGACAGTCCCCAGGCCCGCGATATCCTGGCCCAAGAAGGCGCACGGATAGAGGCTCCCCGCGTCTATCTCCCCGATCTCCTTGTTGAGGACGCATGCCGCGCTGCGCCGAACAGCTTCACGCTCTACAGCCACCGGGACGAATCGAAGCACCTCAAGATCGAGGCCGGGCAGGGCCGCGTGCATTATGGCCCATCCATCACCGCCACGCACTTCCTCGACCCGCGCACCGGTCAGCGACGACGCTTCTATCGCGATGACGCCGTCTCGGTGGCCCGCGTTTGCGACGCGCTGGATCACATCGACTACGTCGCAGCCCAGGGCACGATCAGCGACGTTCACCCCGATCTCGTCGAGCTCTACGAGTTCGCCACCCTCATCGGCCACAGCGCCAAGCCCGTGATGGCCTGGTCAAACACGCTCGCTGGCTGCCGCGACATTCATCACATTGCCGCTCGCGTCGCCGGGGGCCAAGAGGAGCTGGCAGAACGCCCGCTTTACTTCTTCCTCGGCTGCTCCATCTCGCCGCTCACGATACCGGGGGAAGTGGCCGATCAGTTGATCTATTGCGCTCAACACGGGATCCCCTACGTCTTCGGGCCCTGTCCGATGTGCGGCGCGACGACGCCTAGCACGTTGGCCAGCACCCTGGTGGTGGCGACGGCCGAATGTCTGGCGGCGCTGGTTCTGGCCCAGGTGGTGCGGTCGGGCACGCCCTTCATCATCGGCGGTTCCCTGGGCACGATGGATATGCGAGAAGCCACCATGCCCTACGGTGCCCCCGAACTGTCGCTGCTCTGCGCCGCCGAGACGGCCATCGCCCACGACCTGGGACTGCCCGTCTGGTCCACGGCTGGGGTGAGCGATTCCAAGATCGTCGACGAGCAGGCGGCTATGGAGGGCGGGATGGGCGTCGTCGTGGCGGCCCTCAGCGGCGCGGATCTGATCCACAACGTGGGATTCATCGAGGGCTGCCTCACGGGCTCACTCCAACATTTGATCATGATGGACGAGGCGATCGGTTACGCCAAGCGCGTCCTGCGCGGCGTCGAGGTCACGCCCGAGACCCTGGCTCTGGACTGGATCGACCGCATTGGCCCCGGCGGCAACTTTTTGAGCACCGAGCACACGCTCAGACATTTCAAGAAAGCGTTCTGGTACCCTCGTCTCTTCGACCGGAAGACGCGGGAGGGATGGGAGGAATCGGGGCGCCAAGGGATGGTCGACCGCGTGCAGGCGCGGCTCGACCGCCTATTGGACGCGCCCCCGGTCTCCCTCCTGAGCCCTGCCGTCCAGGCGGATATTGATGACATTCTGACAGCGGCCGAGAGACGGATCGCAGATGGTTGACGTTCAAGCAAAGGAGAAGGAAGGTAAAGTATGAACACAGGAACGAAAGCGAACAGTCGAGATTACGTGCGCCAGATGCCGCCCTTACAGGTGTTCACTGAGGCGCAATTGGAAGAGATCCATTATGCCAGCCTGGAGGTTCTGCGGCGCACCGGCGTGCGCGTCCAGCTCCCGGAGGCGGTCGAACTGCTGCGCGAGGCCGGCTGTCACGTCGACGGCGAGCGGGTGCATATTCCGCCCAGCGTGGTGGAGTGGGCCATTCGCAGCGCTCCCACCCAGGTCACGCTCTGCGACCGGGATGGGAACCCCGCGATCCGGGTCGAGGGGCACAAGCCCCACTATGGCACCGGCAGCGACTGCATTTTTGTCATCGACCCCTACAGCGGCGAGCGGCGGTCCGCCACGCTTCAGGACGTGGCCGACTTCGCCAAGCTGGTCGACGCGCTGCCCAATATGGATTTCGCTATGGGCATGAGCGTGTCCAACGACGTGCCGGAATCAATCGCTGAGATACTCCAGTTCGACGCTATGGTGAGCAACACCACCAAACCCATGGTCTACGCCGTGAACGACCCCAAGAATTTGCGCGTCATCGTCGAGATGTGCGAGGTCATCGCCGGCGGCGCCGACGCATTCCGGCGGAACCCCTTCGCCGTGCTGTTCGGCTGCTCCATCTCGCCCCTGCTCTATTCCGCCGGCCCCACCGAGAGCCTGTTATACACCGCCGAAAAGGGCCTGCCCTACATCCTCGCCCCGACCGCCTCGGCCGGGGGCACGGGGCCGGTGACGCTGCCCGGCTCTCTGGTGCAGATCAACGCCGAGATGCTGGCTGGCCTGGTGATGGCTCAGTTGAAGCGCGAGGGCGTGCCGTTCATTATGTTCGGCGGATGTCCCACGCCCCTGGATATGCAGACCACCATCGCCTCCTACGCCTCGCCCGAATTCCTGTTGTTCCAGATCGGGCTGACCCAACTGCAACACTACCAGAATCTGCCCATCTTCGGGACAGCCGGTTGCTCCGACTCGAAGGTCTTCGATCAGCAAGCGACGCTGGAAGGGACTATGTCGATGCTCATATCCAGCCTCAGCGGCGCGAATCTGATCCACGATGTGGGCTACGTCGAGTACGGCTCCACCTCCTGCTTCGAGCAGGTGGTGACGATGAACGAGGTAGCGGGCGAGATCCGCTTCCTCCTGCGCGGGATGGACGTGGATAGAGAGACGATGGCCGTCGACGTGATAGAAGCCGTCGGACCGGGCGGCGAGTACGTGACCAGCGATCACACCTTCAATCACTTCCGCGATGGCTGGTTCCCCGAGGTAGTCGGCGACCGGAACGTGTATGACAAATGGGTCAGCGAGGGCAGCAAGACGCTGGGGGATCGGGCCAACGAAAAAGTGCGCCAGATCCTGGAGACGCACGAGCCTAAGCCGTTGCCCGACTCGGTGCGGGAGAAGCTGGATGAGATCATGGCCGACGTGAAAGCGGGCGTGGACGCAGGATAAGAAGTGTCTAGCGAGAAATCACCCTGAGCGTGTCGAAGGGTGATTCGAGCGGGTTTGCATCCAGATATCGCCAAAATCACCCTTCGACGGGCTCAGGATGATTTTGGCTTATCTCGAAAAAGGTAAGTTGCTTGGCGAATAATTGGGGAGCGACATGCACGAAGTGACAGAGTTTGTGGTCAACGCCCGCTGGCGCGATCTGCCGGAGGACGTCCAGCGGCAGGCGAAAATGTGTCTGCTCGATAACCTGGGCGTGACGCTCGCCGGGTCGCTGACGCGGGTCAGTCGCATCACGGCCAACTACGCGGCCCGAACCTGGCCCGGCGACGAGGCGACGATCCTCCTGCACGGCCAGCGCTCGTCGCCGGTGGGGGCGGCCTTCGCCAACGGATGGTCGGCCAACGCCATAGACAGCGACGACATCATCCGCTACGCGGGCCACGCGGGCGGGCAGGTCTTTCCGGTCGCCCTGGCGCTGACGGAATCCGAGGGTATGGACGGCGCCCGCTTGCTCACCGCCCTGGTGGTGGGCTACGAGGTCGCCCATCGCGTGGGCCGCTGCTGGCACGACGCCCATGATGTTTATCAATCGGAGGGCGCCTGGGGCTCCGTGGCCTGCGCGGCCACGGCAGCCCATCTGATGGGGTTGGAGCCGAAGCAGGTCGTGGAGGCGCTGGGCATCGCCGAGTATCACGCGCCCAACGCGCCGATGATGGTCGACATCGATCACCCGGCCATGGTCAAGCACGCTATGGGATGGGGCGCGATGAACGGCCTCATCTCCGCCGAACTCGCGGCCGACGGCTTCACGGGCACGCCCAGTATCCTGGGCCAAGAGCGCTACCGGGATTGGGTGAGCGACATCGGTCAGACCTACATCATGGTCGACGGCCTGACCCGCAAGCGGAAGGGCTTCGCCTGCTGCGCCTGGACGCACGGCGCGGCGGAGGGTGCGCGGAAGCTGGCGGATCAACACGGCATCGCGCCGGAGGCGATCGCCGAGATCCAGGTCGAGACCTTCCACGAGGGCTGGCGGCTGGGCGCGGAGCTGCCGACCACGACCGAGGAAGCGCAGTTCAACATGGCCTGGCCCGTGGCCGCTATGTTGCTGGATGGGGAGATCGGCCCGCCGCAAACCTTGGAGCACCGCTTACAGGACCCTGAATTGCAGGGGATGGCTCGCAAGGTCGAACTGATCGAATCGGAGGAACTGAACCGCCTGGCCGAGCTGTTCGAGAAGGGCGACGAGCGCGGGCGCTGGGCCAGCCGGGTGACCCTGGTGCTCGAAGATGGGCGAGCGTTCCGTTCCGGGCTGGAGGATGGCGGGTTCCACTTCCCCACCAGCGTCTGGGGCGAGGAAGAGATCGAGGAGAAGTTCCGCTGGCTGGCCGCCAACGTACTGGACCAGGAGCGCATCGACACGCTGGTCACGACGGCCTGGCAGTTTGAGGA
>NZ_JAIFKJ010000646.1 GCF_019695415.1 Thiohalocapsa sp. | reverse complement strand
CGCGATTGCAATACCGTCGTACATGGATTACACGCAGCGTGCCAAGGTGTCGGAGATGATCCTCGCCGCAGCGCCGGCAAAGATGGCAGCGGCCGAGTACCGCGTTTCCTCGGGCGAGTGGCCGACGGCCGACGCCCTGGCGCTGCCCGCCGTCGAGACCGACATCGTCGCCAGCGTCGCGTGGGACGCCGACAACAACCAGATCGTCCTGACCGGAACAGACGAGGTCGACGGCCTCGTGGTCAACCTGCAGGGCGATGCCGACACCACCGGCGCGGTCCGCTGGGACTGCTGCATGGCGGCGGAGGCCGAGAACAAGCAGCTGGCGCCGGCTAACTGCCGCGATGCCTGTGGTGGGGATGAAGTAGACTGATATGTTTTGACCTGTCAAGGATTGGCACTGAGTTTTTTGACACGCCTCTTCAATCCTTTTCAAAAACAATTTGTTGTGGGGCCTGTGGGTATGTGGGCGCGAGGCCCGAGAGTGTGGGCAACCGGTGGGCCGCGCCGCCCCGGCCGTACCGGCTTACGCAGGCCTCTCGGCGCGGTCCATGGGTTGTCCACACGTCTCCGCTCGGGCCGGTCCGCAGGGATGCGGACGCGTCCACATATCCACAGGCCGACGGTAGCGTCGATACAGACCCATTGGCTCAGGGCACCCGGCGGCAGACTGCGACGGTGGATCATGCTGATATGCGTGGATTGGGTACCACCGGACTTCACTGCGTCGCGGAGCTGGCCTTTCTCTAAGAGCAGGGATCGGCGTGCGGGATGCCCGCTGTGGGATTCTCCCGCACGCCGCCGGTCTAGTCCCAACAAGGGTTCTCCACACCGGCCGCGGATGCCCTGAGTCAATGGGTCTGTTGTCTGTCTCATCGCCCGATCACGCCGGTTTCACCCGCGCAGCAGCACCGCGCGCCGCCTCTCAGGCACTGCGCGCCGCCGCGAGCCGTGGCATCTCCTGGCGCACGATGTCCCAGAGAAAACCCGCCAGCTCGCGGGCGATGGCCGCGCAGACGAGCTTGGTGTTCTTGCCGGCGCGCGTCATGGTGCGATAGCGCCCACACAAGCGTACCTGCGCCTTCCAGGCAATCTGCTTGGCCGCCGGCGAGGCGCTGCTGGCCTTGGCCTTCAGATGCTTGGTCTGGCGAGCCGGGAAGCGGTAGCTCCAAGCCGATTCGATGAGCATGCGCCGAGCATGGCTGTTGCCGGTGAGCGTGATCGCCCCTTGGCGTCGACGCCCGCCGGAGGAATGCTCGCTCGGCACCAGGCCGAGGAAGGCCATCAGCTGCTTGGGCGAGTCGAAGCGGCTGATGTCGCCGAGCTCGGCCAGCAGCACGATGGCAGCGAGCTTGTCGATGCCGCGCAGCGCCACCAGCGAGTCGACCACCGCCGCCAGCGACCACTCGGGCAGTGCCCGCATGAGCTGATCGTTGAGCTGGGCGACCCGCTCACCGGCGGCGCGTTCGGCATCGATGTAGGTCTGCAGCACCACCTGCTGCCAGGGATCATCCATCTTCAGCTCGGCCAGCCAGTTCTCGTGCGCCGGCGTCCAGCGGCTCTTGCCCTTCGGCCAGTGGTGGCCGTGACGCAGCAGGAAGGCGTTGAGTTGCTGGCGCGCCTTGCGCTCCTGCGCCTTGAGGTCATCGCGCGCGCGGCTGAGATCGCGCATGCGCTCTTGCTCTTGGTCGGGGACCCACACCCCCGTCAGATCCCCGCTGCGCAGCAGACGCGCGAGCTTCAGCGCATCGCGCCGGTCGGTCTTGATGC
>NZ_JAIFKJ010000545.1 GCF_019695415.1 Thiohalocapsa sp. | reverse complement strand
CGTCAAAGTTTGAGAAGGGGCAGCGTCAGCATCGTTTGCAAGAGCATTTCCGGTAATCGCAGGATCACCCGCCTGGTGAGCGGCCAAGCCGGCCGGGAAGGCTGTCAATCGGTTATTCGGAAGCGCTTATCGCTGACAGCCGAAGGCGGCGTCGGCGGGGTGCGGCCCTGCAATGATGTGCCTCAGCAGGCGCACTCTGCCCCAAACTGATCGATCTTCTGCCAGAACTGCGTCCAGCGCCCGGCGGTATTCGTCAGCGCCCGCAGGCTGAGCACGATCTTGGCGCCGGTGTCCTTCCACCGCATGCCGGAGGCGCAGAGCCGTTGCTTGACGAGGCTCTTGCAGGCGGCCTCGGTCACGCCTGAGCCGATCGGCAGCCCCTCGGCGAGGAAGCCCGGGTAGTCCATGTGGTGGCGATGGTTGTTGAAGTAGGTCCAGGCGCTGTAGGCCTCGTCGCGCAGCGTCTGCGACAGGGACGAACGACGCGACAGCTGTGCCGCTTGCGCCACGAGCTCGTCGATCACGCTGTGATCGTGCTTGAGTCGGCGCGACTGCGCGTGGTGCCAGGCGGCACGCTTGTCTTCGCTGCCACGTTTCGGCCAACGCGCCTGTGCCAGCTTGCCGATGTATTCGGTGGCGTGGAAGAAGTCGAGCAGCTGACGGTCCGTGTGTTGGTCGAGGAAGGCCCAATTGCTCGCGGCACCGTCGGCGATGCCCAAGTAGCGCGCCTCGGGATAACGCTGCTTGGCGCGGGCGATCTCGCGCGCTAGGCGTTCGTTGAACGTCTGCTTGCCATACTCGGGTGCGGCGGCGAGGTAGATCGTGTGGCGACGCTCGCCGTCATGGTCGTAGAACGACAGGGTGCCGACCATGGCCTCGCGGTAGCCCGCGCTGTCGGCCATCGGGATCATGGCCCCGTCGAGGCTGACGGCGACGGTGGCGATGCCGCCGGTGAGCCGCGGCAGCTCGTAGTCCCAGTCCTCTTCCTTGGCCTCGGCGATGGTGCCGACCCACTCGGCAACGTTCTGGATGTAGGAGGCGGCCACCTTGCGGCCGTGGTTCTGTTCCAGATCCCGCTGCACGGCGCGCACGTTCAGCTGCGCGTACTTGTGGCTGACCTGACTGGCGAACAAGGGCGTGGCGCCGCGCACGATACGGGCCTGATGCTCCAGCGGACAGTAGATCCGCCCGCCGCGGGAGGTCTGGTAGACATAGCGTTCCACCTCGACCACGCCGTAGGGTGTCTGGTAGGGCTTGGGGTCGCGCCCGCGCGCGGTCAGCTTGATCGCTCCGACCCGCATCGGGCGCCCGTCGGTGTCGAAACGCTTGAGCGCCTCCTCCGTGGCGCAGCAACCCACCGCGTTGGCGGCCTCTTGGATCGCCGCCTCCATCTCCAGCAGGCTGCCTTCAAGGCGCACTGTCACCGAAATAGTCACCTCGTTCCCCGAACGGCTGAGCACTTGCGCCATGACCATCGATTCTTTCGTTGCTACAGAAGCTTGTAGCCTACTCCTCGAAACGACATCGTGTCGAGGCCGCACCCTCCCGAAGCGCGGACGCAGCCAGTCTCATGCAGGCATGTTTCACGAAATGTGCCTCATCAGCACTCGTTCGCCGGGCAGGCCATTGGAAACCATTCTCCCACCGCCCGCATGAAATTTCTCATCTTCCCTGAAACGACATGGACGCCCGTTCGCTTCGAGCATGTGACCTCAGTCCATGAGACGGAAATGAAGGAGCAGCAGCGTTGGGGTTCACGGCGGCCCCACCC
>NZ_JAIFKJ010000120.1 GCF_019695415.1 Thiohalocapsa sp. | reverse complement strand
GCCCGTTTGTCGGGGCGTGTGTCGTGGGCCGTTGATGGTTCGCCTGGCCGCCTTAGCAACCATGGGGGCCGAGCGCCGCGCCGGCGGCGCCGTCACACCCCAGGCGGGAGCGTCGCCGCCGACATCAGTGCCTCTGACGTAGCGTAGACCGCTAAGGACACGATGATCCCGGTAAAGATGACGCCGACCAATCCCAGCAGAATCGCCGTCAGCCGCGTCACCGGCCGCTGCGGTGTCATGTCGCCATAGCCGATGGTGATCGCCGTGATGAAGGCCATGTAGACCGCCTCCCCCCAGGGTCGTCCCTCGATCCTGTGAAACACCCACGCGCCCGCCAAGATGAGAAGCAGCAGGAGGAGCAGAATGGGCGAGATGTAGGCCAGGCCGTGCGAGAAATGGCGCAGGAAGCTCAGCGCGACTTCCATAGTTTCCTCCTGCTGTCAGACATCTCGCGGTCTGGGCCCGGCGGCTAGGGCCAGGTCTTGAATTCAAGCACGCCGAGCCCCCAAGGCTGCCGTCGTGTCGGAGCGGGTATCACGTCGAAGAGTCGCACGGCCTGGCTCAGCATCTCCCTAGCGCGGCCGGGTGTCATAGTCTCTCTTCGCCGCGATTGTCAAACCGTCGCAGATCAGTAGGCGTTTTGTACGTAATCGCGCAGAGCACGGTCGATGCGCCGCTGCCAGCGTTTCGCCAGCGCGGGTCATGCGGAGCTGCGACTCGAGCCAAGCCAAAGCCGCTTCCAGGTGCTGTGCGCCGGCGGTGCTGAGCGGCACGCCCAGGCCGAAGTCCTCGCCGCGCACGGCCAGTGCCGTCAGCACCGGCGCGACCCCGAACAGGCGCTGGTGCACAGCGGCCAGGGCGCCCGGGCTCAGGCTGTGGGTAGTGATGGCCGCCCCTGTGTCCGGCACGACAGGCACATGGGTGAAGGGCGCGGGGCCGGTCGCTGCGGCATCGACGACAATGCTGCGCCGGCGCCCGCGCAGGTCCAGCGCGTGCTCCGGCTGGAGTTGATAGGCGTCGAGCAGCTCCACCTGCCCCACCGACACTTCCCGACTCAGCGCGCCACGCAGCCGATCCAGCAGCAGGGGGCCAATGGCATCGTCGCCCCGGTCCGGGTTGCCCACGCCGATGACGAGCACCTGCGCCCGAGCGGTGGCAGGCTCCGGGCTCAGCAGGCTCACGCCGGGGCCGTGGCAGTTGTGGACGAAATGGGCTCGTCGCCGCGGCGAACGGCGCCGTCCGCATCGCGCCGCAGCACGTCCAGCACTATGCCGTCCCTGCGGGCGAGGGTCACCGCAAGCGGCATCTGCCCCAGGGCATGGGTGGCGCAGGAGAGGCAGGGATCATAGGCACGGATGGCCACCTCGATGCGGTTCAGAAGCCCTTCCGTCAGCGCATACCCGTCCAGCTCGTCGCGGGCAACGCGGCGGATGGATTCATTCATGGCCTGGTTGTTGTTGGTGGTGGACACGATCAGGTTGGCACGGGTCACCAGCCCATCGGGGTCGATCTCGTAGTGGTGGAACAGGGTGCCGCGGGGGGCCTCGATGACGCCGATGCCTGTGCGTTGCCGGCCGAGCTGCCCTGATTCGCCCTCGCGCAGAAGCTCGTTGCCGACGATGTCTGTGTCGTCCAGCAGGCGGCCGATGGACTCGGCGCAGTGCAGCAGCTCGATGAGCCGCGCCCAATGGGTGGCGAGCACCGCCTGCACCGGTCTGCCCTCGCCTGCCGCCCCGAACGCCCGCCGCGCCGCTTCGGCCCGCGGGGTGTCGATGTAGTCGCAATTGTTGACTCGGGCCAGCGGCCCGACCCGATACCAGCCGGCCTCCGCCCCGAGTGCGGCGATGAAGGGGAATTTCATATAGCTCCAGGGCTTCACCTGCTCGTTGAGCAGGGTGCTGTAGTCCTGGTCGGAGGCATGGTCGAAGATGGGCTCTCCGTCCGGGTCCCGCGCGCGCAGGCCCCCGTCGTAAAGCTCCAGCGCACCGTCGGGTCGTACCAGGCTCAAGGTGTTGGCAGGTACGGCGCCGAAGCTGCGATAGGCATCACCACCGGCCTCGAACAGCTGCTGCATCAATACGACCGCCTCCTCGGCCCAGTCGATGACCTGGGCGATGTCGGCGCTCAGCAGCTCGCGATCGGCGTTGTCCAACGCCTTATTCACCCCGCCCGGAATCGCGCCTGTGCCGTGGATACGCTTGCCGGCGCAGACGCGGATGACCTCCTGGCCGTAGCGGCGCAACAGCACGCCGCGGCGGGCGAGCTCAGGCTCGTCCTGGATGACGCCGACGATATTGCGATGCGCCGGCGCGTCGTCGAAGCCGAACAAGAGGTCCGGTGACGACAGATGGAAGAAATGCAGCGCATGGGACTGCAGCACCTGGCCGAAGTGCATGAGCCGGCGCACCTTCTCCGCCGTCGGACTCAGCTCGGCGACACCCACGAGACGGTCACATGCCTTGGCTGCGGCCAGGTGATGGCTCACCGGGCAGATGCCGCACAGGCGCTGCACCGTCACCGGCAGCTCCCAGAAAGGCCGGCCCTGGATGAAGCGCTCGAAGCCGCGGAACTCGACGATGTGCAGCCGCGCCTGCTGGACCTGATCCGCGTCGTCCAGCAACAGCGTCACCTTGCCGTGGCCCTCCACCCGCGTCAGCGGCTCGATGCAGACCCGGCGCAGTCGCTCGGGGTGGGTTGCGGTTTCGAGTGGCATCGACATCAGCTTGCGCTCCTCAATTGAGCCCGTCAGCGGGCGAGATGCGCACGCTGGCGCTTTGCACATCCCGGCAGCCCGTTCGCGCCGCGGTCGTCGGGCGTGCAAGGCGAAGCGTGCACACCACTCCAAGCTCAGTCCTAAAGTCAGTCATAGTGCAGCTGCTGTAACGGCAGATGCAGCGGCCGCTCCTCCAGCACTGCAGTCAGCAGGCTCCAGATGGCATCGGCACTCGGCGGGCAGCCGGGCAGGAAGTAGTCCACCCGCACCACCTCGTGAATCGGGTGCACCTGCGAGAGCAAGAGCGGCAGCTCCGGGTCGTCCGGCACGCCCGGATTGGCGAGGCCCATGCCGTGGACAAAGGCCTCGTCAAGGCACTCCGCCAGCGGCACGCTGTTACGCATGGCCGGGATGCCGCCGGTGACGGCGCAGGCACCGACGGCCACCAGTGTCCTGCACTTGGCGCGGAGCTCGCGGAGCACCGCGACATTCTCGGCATTGGCGACGCCGCCCTCGACGAGCCCGAGGTCGCAGGGGCCGAACGTCTTGGTGTCCGTGAGCGGCGTGCGGTCGAATTCGACCAGCTCCACCAGCTCCAGGATGCGCTCGTCGATGTCCAGCAGAGACATGTGACAGCCGAAGCAGCCAGCCAGGGACGCGGTGGCGACACGGACCTTGCTGCCTGCGGCGGACTCGGTGCGGGCGTTCACACCATCACCTCCGTTGCGGTGTCTGGGACCGGCGCCTCCGCGTCCGGGTCGGGGGCAACGTCCCCCACCCGACTCACGGGCGCCACATCGAACCGCCGCCGCCCAATGGGCGTTCGGAACGCCTCATCCCGCGGCAGGATGGCACCGACGGGACAGACGTGGGCCGCAGCATCCTCGGCGCTGAAGTCCGTATCACCCAGCCGCCCGCTCGGCGCATCCACGATGAGCCGGCTGCCAATGCCGCGGCCGCTCACGGCGAAGACGGCCTTGCCGTCGTGGTCCCGGCTCGCACGCACGCAAAGCTCGCAGAGGATGCAGCGGTTGTGGTCCAGGATGACATCCGGGTGGGAGGCATCCACCGCCCGCCGTGGAAAACGCTGCGGGAAGCGCGGCGTGAGCATGCCGCAGTGGTAGGCCACCGCCTGCAGGGTGCAGTTGCCGGAGGCCTCGCAGGCAGGGCAGACATGGTTGCCCTCCGCAAACAGCATCTGCAGCACGGCGACGCGAAGGGCGCGGATATCCGGCACTTCGCTCTCGACGCTCATGTCCGCCGCCGCCGGTGCGGTGCAGGCGGACAGCTCCCGGCCGTCGGCCCGCACCACGCAGACCCGGCAGCTGCCGTGCGGCGCATAGCCCGGCTTGTGGCACAGGTGTGGGATGTAGACCCCCGCCGCCAGCGCCGCATCCATGATGGTCTGCCCCGGTGTGAAGGGGATGCGGCGGCCGTCCAGGGTAAAGGTGGATTGACTCTGTTCGTCATTGCTCATCGCCAGTGCTCCGGTGCGCCCGTCATGCGTCTGCCGCCACATGGGCCTCGGCGTCGTCGCGGTGGGTCAATGCACGCGCCTCGGCGAGCGCCGCATCCAGGTCGAAGGACGGCGTATAGTCCGTCCGCCGCAGCCGGTCCCGATAGATGTGCGGGAATTTGTCCAGGGTGTTCAGCACATGGTTGGCCGCGGTGTGCCCGAGCCCGCAGTGGCTCGCCCGTCGCATCACCTGGGCGATGTCCCTGAGCTCGTCCAGATCGTGTCGGCCCGCCGCGCCCGCCGCCACTTTGTTGACCAAGTCCAGCACCAGGCGGCCGCCGACGCGGCAAGGCGTGCAGAAGCCGCAGCTCTCATGTGCGAAGAAGCCGGCGAAGTTCTGCACCATGTCCAGAAGGTCGCGACGCTGGTCGAAGACCATGAAGGAGCCGGCCGTCGGCAGGTCCTCGAAGGCGAGCACGCGCTGGAATTCGTCGGAGGTCAGGGTGACCCCCGCGGCGCCCGAAACCTGGACACACTGGGTCTGCTCGGCGCCGCAGTCAGCCAGCACCTCGGCGACGGAGGTGCCAAAGGGCACCTCGTAGATACCGGGGCGCGCGCAGTCGCCGCTCACACTCAGGATCTTGCTGCCGGCAGAACGGTCAGTGCCCTCGCTGCGGAACCAGTAGCCGCCGTGCTCGGCAACACGAGCGGCGGCGAGGAAGGTCTCCACGTTGTTCACCACCGTGGGCCGGTCCAGGTAGCCTTCCGTCACCGGGAAGGGCGGGCGCTTGCGGGTGATGCCGCGCTTGCCCTCGAGGGATTCGATGAGCGCTGACTCTTCGCCGCAGATGTAGGCGCCGGCGCCGAGATGAATCCGGATGTCGAAGTCGAAGCCGCCGCCCGGGCCCTCCTCCGCGCCGATGCCGGCGCCGAGCAGCCCCCGCGCCCGGCGGCGGGCGAGCACCGCCTCCAGGTGGTCCAGCAGGCAGCGGTACTCGCCGCGCAGGTACAGAAAGCCCGTACGGGCACCGACGATGCCGGCGGCAATGGTCATGCCCTCGAAACCCTGGTCCGCCCCGGCATCCACCACCCCCCGGTCCTTGAAGGTGCCG
>NZ_JAIFKJ010000302.1 GCF_019695415.1 Thiohalocapsa sp. | reverse complement strand
CCATCATCTCGCCGGAGACGACGATGTAGATCTCCTGCGCCTTGTTCTCGCGGATGGGCATGGCGAAGCCGCCGCACACCACGTCGCCGAGCACGTCGTAGAAGACGAAGTCCAGCTCTTCGTCATAGGCGCCTTCCTCTTCCAGGAAGTTGATGGCGGTGATGACGCCGCGGCCGGCGCAGCCGACACCCGGCTCGGGGCCGCCGGACTCGACGCACTTGATGCCGGCGTAGCCGACGCGCAGCACGTCCTCGAGCTCCAGGTCTTCCACCGAGCCGGCATCGGCGGCCAGGTGCATAATGGTCTCCTGCGCCTTGGCGTGGAGGATCAGGCGGGTGGAGTCGGCCTTCGGGTCGCAGCCGACGATCATGACCTTCTTGCCAAGCTCGGCGAGGCCGGACACGAGGTTCTGAGTGGTCGTTGACTTACCGATGCCGCCCTTGCCGTAGATGGCGCATTGACGCAGTGCCATGGGTCTGTCTCCCGGTTGTGTCGCCCCGGCTTGGGGCGGTGGATGAAGTTGGCTGTACTCCGGGTTAAGCAGGCGCCGTGCCAGCATGGCAAAAATCATCTAAGCAACAGATTATTCTCGGTGTATTGGTAGAGATGTCGGTCTTGATGCTTGGTCGGATAGCCGACAAAGGCCCAGACGTTGTGGGGCTGGCAACATGCGGGTGTGGGGCCTGCGCGGTGCGAAGTGCCGGGTGCGGGAGTTGCGAGTGCCTTTGCAGGGTATGTTGAACGTGCTGTGTGCCGGTGAGCGTGCAGGGGTGGTGCCGTCTGCCGGAAACCGCCTTGGTCTGCGGCGAGCCGCAGCGGGGCACGCAGTGCGGACCCCGCACCGGGCACCGCGCAGCGCGCACTTGGCCCGTTCTCGAGGCCAGAGGTCCCGCGCATCGGAAGGCGGTTGGAGGCATGCCCACAGGTGACCACCTCTCTCCCCCGCCACGCCCGGCTGCCCATCAACCGCTGCAACCTGCCGGCGGTGATTCTGGGCGGTCTCACCTATCAAGCGCACCCGGTGCCGCTTGAGCTGGACGGCGTGCGGGCCTTCCACCAAGATCTGTTCACGCTGCTCGCGCCGATCGGCTCCCATCGCGAGCGGGCGGCGGTGTTCGTCGACTACATGTCGGCTCACTTCTGCTTGGATGATCTGGAGGAGGCGGGGCTGTCCCCGGGACGGGTGCGCAAGTCGCGGCGCAATGCCAATTACCTGCGCATGGTGCGCGGCTGGTCCTTCGATTCGGACGGCCGTGAAGGGGCGGTGCTGAAGCACTGGGTGGAGACCCGTTTCGGTCTGCTGGCGCGGCATCACGCGGGGCCGCTCGATGGACGCGACAGCGATGCCTACCAGCTTTACCTCGCCGCCGGCAGCCACGGCCTCTACGCCACCAACGCGCTGGAGGCGCAGCTGGACCTCCTCTACACCTACTGCCAGTACGAGCTCACCCGCCAGCATCCGGAGGAGACCCATCTGACGCTATACCGCGGCAGCAATCGTATCGACGAGCACGAGGTGCTGGCGCGTGGCGCCGACGGCGGCTGTCGGGTCTTGCTCAACAATCTGAACAGCTTTACCAGCGACCGTGAGCGCGCAGACGAGTTCGGCGACTACATCCTTACCGCCGACGTGCCGCTGCCCAAGGTCTGCTTCTACAACGGCCTGCTGCCTGGCATGCTGAAGGCGGAAGACGAGTTCGTCGTCATTGGTGGTGTGTACGACGTTCGCATCGACACCTTTTGAGCCCATCTCGCGGCGCCGGCTGCCGCTCCCCCAGTTCGCCCGGCCGGCGGGGCCCCGGCGCGCCTTGCGGCTGCGATGACCTCAGGCCCCGGCCTTCACCTCAAGGAGAATGACCATGTCCGATGTCCTGACGCGCCTTGCAGACGTCCTTGAGGCCCGCAAGACCGCGGAGGCGGAGTCCTCCTATGTTGCGAAGCTCTACGCGAAGGGCCTCGACGCCATTCTGAAGAAGGTGGGCGAGGAGGCCACCGAGACGGTCATGGCCGCTAAGGATGGGGTTCCGCAGCGACTGATTTCGGAGGTCGCCGATCTCTGGTTCCACACATTGGTGCTCCTCAGCCAGCAGGGCCTGCGGCCGGAAGAGGTGCTCGCGGAGCTGGATCGACGCTTCGGGTTGTCCGGGCTCGAAGAGAAGGCGCGCCGCCGTTCCTGATCCGCACGGGGACTGCTGCGGCCCGCCCCATAACCCTGCATGAATACGGTATGATCCCGCGTCTTTCTCCGGGGCGGGGTCGCCCGCATATGACCGGGAGCGGTGACCAACACCCGCCGTTGGGTGGAGTGGTGTTTTTGAATGTTCGAGGCTCGTCCGAAGCAGGCGGGCCGGGAGGTCGAAATGGGCATGGGTGGTATCAGTATTTGGCAGCTCTTGATCGTGCTGGTGATCGTGCTGCTGTTGTTCGGCACCAAGCGGCTGCGCAATATCGGCTCCGATCTGGGCGGTGCCGTCAAGGGCTTCCGGTCAGCGATGAGCGACGCCGGCAAGGGCGATGACGATGAGTCGAAGCAGCTCGAAGACAACAAGGCCGAGCGCACGGCGGACACCGAGGCCGGCGCATCCGCAGCCACGGGTGCGGGCAGCGACAAGGACGCGGATAAGTCCAAGGTCTGACCCAAGGTCTGATCCGCTCTCGTGAAGGCACGATGCAGCTTGTCTGTGCGACAGCCGAGGCCAGCAACGCAGTGCCGAAACCCCAACGCCGGAACCCCAACGGAGCTGACCGACTGCCATGTTCGACATCGGCGCCCTGGAGCTGATTCTCATTGGGGTTGTGGCCCTGCTCGTGGTCGGCCCGGAGCGACTGCCAAAGCTCGCACGTACCGCCGGCCTGTGGGTCGGTCGTGCGCGCCGAGCCTTCATGTCTGTCAAAGACGAGATAGACCGGGAAATCAAGGCCGAAGAGCTGAAGGAGATCCTGCGCAAGCAGGCGGCCTCTAACCCGCTGGAGCAGATCATCGAAGAGGACGGCAGCCTCGGTGGCGGGAAGGACTCTAAGCGGGGCACCACAGGGCACGTCGACGCCCACGGAGAGGCGTCGCGTGGACAGGCCGGCGATCCGCCCTGAGGCCTTCCCGCCACCGCGGCCGATTCCAGCACCTCAACAGGCCTTGTCCGGGCGCGTGCACCGCAGCTGAGCAGGCACAGCCACTACACACAGCACTCCGTCTAGTCCGGCGCCGTCGCCCCGGCACTGAGGCACCACCATGAGTCCCCAGCATCCCCAGGATCACACCGACGACGACCTCGGCGGCGAACAGCCGTTCATGTCTCATTTGGTGGAGCTGCGCGATCGGCTGTTGCGCATGGTGATCGCCATCGTCGTGGTCTTCTTGGTGCTGTTCCCCTTCGCCAACGACATCTACACCTTCATTGCGGAGCCCATTCGCGCCCAACTGCCCGAAGGCTCGCAGATGATCGCCACTCAGGTGGCGTCGCCCTTCCTGACGCCCTTCAAGCTGGCCCTGGTGGTGGCGGTCTTCGTGGCGATGCCTTACCTGCTCTATCAGTTCTGGGGATTCGTCGCGCCCGGCCTGTACACCCATGAGAAGCGCCTTGCCCTGCCGCTGGTGTCCTCCAGCATCGTGCTCTTCTACCTGGGTATGGCCTTCGCGTACTTCGTCGTCTTCCCGCTGGTGTTCCGCTTCTTCACCGCGGTGACGCCCGAGGGCGTCGCGCAGATGCCGGACATCGCCTTCTATCTGGAGTTCGTGCTGAAGCTTTTTTTCGCCTTCGGTGTCGCCTTCGAGATCCCCATCGCCACCATCCTGCTGGTGGCGGTGGGTGCCACGACGCCGAAGGCACTGGGCCAGAAGCGGCCCTATGTCATTGTGGGTGTGTTCGTCGCCGGCATGCTCCTGACGCCGCCGGACGTCATCAGTCAGACCCTGCTCGCCATTCCCATGTGGCTCCTGTTCGAGGCCGGCATCTTCTTCTCGCGCTGGTTCGAGAAGCGCCGGCCCGATGTGGCGCCGAGCCCAGCGCCAGGGGGAGGCGGCGGCGGTGTTGCGCCGGCCCGTCACGGGCCAGCACCGGCACAACCGGGCGGCGGTGCGGAAGTGGGCCGCGACATCGATGGCGGCGACATCGACATGCCCGGACGCTACCGGCCCATGACAGAAGAAGAGATGGACGCCGAGCTCGATGCCATCGAGGCCGAAGAGGCCGCAGATGCCGACGCCGCCGACGCCTTGCGGACGCGGGCATCTGAGGCGGCATCGCCGGACGGCCCACAAGCCCGCATCGAGGCGCTGATCCGCAGCGCCAACGAACGCCGTGCTGAGGGCGACATGGCATCCGCCCGCACCTTGCTCTATTTGGTGCTGGAGGAGGGTGACGCCGATCAGCGCCGAGTGGCCCGTAACATCCTCGCCGAGCTCGATCACGACTGAACGGCGATTGCGCTGCCTGGCTTAAGTCCTGCTGGCTCCTGCCTCTCGTCATCGGGCGCCGGGCAACGCCCGGCCGCTCTGCCTCGCCGTTCGCGGTGTAGGCCGCCCCGTAGCCGCACTGCACTAAACTCTGGGCTTGACCGGCGCCTACCGTGCCGTGCCGTTACAGAACACAATGCCCACGGAGGCTGGTGCCGATGGCCGCGCCGCAGCAGATCCACTACAAACAGAACCGGCTGAAGCAGCTACGGGCATTCTGTCATGCTGCTCGCACTGGCAGCGTCAGCGCCGCGGCCGAGAAGATTTTCCTCAGCCAACCGACCGTCTCGCTGCAGATACAGGCACTGGAGCGCGAGTTGGATACGGTGCTGTTCGAGCGCCGAGGCCCGAAGATCCGTCTGACGCCGGAGGGAGAGCTGCTCTACGAGCTTGCCCAGCCGTTGGTGGAGGGAATGGACAAGCTGCACGAGACTTTTGCGGTGCACTGCGGCCGGGTTGACCAGGGTAGTCTCGACATTGCCGCCGGCGAAGCGACCATCCTCTACATTCTGCCGGAGCCGGTTCGCCGCTTCGTCGGCCAATATCCGGGAATCGAGCTGCGCCTACACAATGTTACCGGGCGAGACGGGCTCCAAATGTTGCGCAATGACCAGGTCGATATGGCTGTGGGGTCCATGCTGGAGGTTCCGGATGACATCACCTACCGGCCGGTCGTCACCTATACGCCGACGCTCATCACGCCCGCGGGTCATCCGCTCGCCGACAAACAGGACGTCACGCTCGCCGAGATCGCCGAGCATGGACTCATTCTGCCGCCGCGCCACCTCAGCACCTGGCGCATGGTGGATCTGATGTTTCGCCAACAGGAGCTGGACTACAAAGTCACACTGGAGGCGGGGGGCTGGGAGGTGATCAAGAAGTACGTGGAGCTTGGACTCGGCGTGTCCATTGTTACCGATCTTTGTCTGACCGGACGCGAGCGCCTTGGCCGTGTGCAGCTCGATCGGTACTTCCCGAAGCGCAGCTATGGCATCGTCCTGCGGCGGGGCAAGTTTCTGTCGCCGCAGACCAAGCGTTTTCAGGAAGTGATGGATCTCGTGTTCCCAGGCGAGCCGCGGGATCGGCAGGGCCGTCAGCGCCGAGGCGAGGGAGATCTTGGGGACGGCCGGATGGGGCGAACGCGGCCCCTCGCGCAAACTTAGGCCGGGGGGAGTGCGCCGGGGGCGTGGCAGCTGAGGCCTCTCTCCTAAGCGCGGAAGCCGGATTTGGGCGCGACGCCTCACGGGAGTAATCCATCGGCCGGGCGGCGTTCTGCGACCGGCCGGCCGGTTTGGCGGGGCCATGAGCGGCCCGGCTGTCAAGCGTAGCCCCTGGCTACCTGGGTTGAGACGCTGATGTCTCGGGGGGCGCAGGCTTGGTTACGGCAAAGGCACAATAAGTGTGCAGAACTGATGTTCGTGGAGGCAAATTTCGTGCCTGGCGTGTACCACGTTGCTAGCCCGCTTAATTATTCTGATCGAATGACCATCAGCAAACAGATCGGCCAACGCCTCCGTGCAGCACGCTTGGCCCACAAATACAGCCTGTCGGAGCTTGCGTCCCGGACTCGCACCCTCTCGAAATCACGTATCAGTAACTACGAGCAGGGTATCCGCCGTATGGGCATCGAGGAAGCGCAGGAGCTCGCCGAGGCGCTTGACGGCGTGACGCCTGCTTATCTGCTCTGCCTCGACGATGCGTCACCGCTATCCGAGGATGAATGGCGGCTCATCCAGCGCTATCGCAGGACCGATGCGCGTGGGCGGGACGTGATTTTGCAGGTGGCTGATATCCAGGGTAATTATCCTGCCGAGCCCGCTTCCGGTTCGGGCAAAGATGAATGAGGGAGGCCCTTTTTTGGACCAGTCCGGTCAAAAGCCGGACAGAGTTCGCCGCGCCGGACGCACCGCCACTCCCATGCCGACCGCCGCCCGGTCCTGCACCGATTCGCACCAGGCAAAGCTGCCGCGGCGCAGGCGGCTTTGACCGTGCCCGCCCGGCCCATTAAAGTTGCGCCGCCGGACAGACGGGGTCCGGTAGCGAACTGGGCAACAGCTTGGGCCGAAGGTCAAGATTCATGGGCGATACTTATCCTCCCCGGCAGCATGCGTCGTGGCGCACGGGCACCTGCCTACTGGTGCTGCTCTCGGCGCTGATGCTGGCAGCCTGTGCCGGTCAGGGCGGTGCGCGGGACGACCCGCCGTATGCGCCTTCGGCAGATTTTCCGCTGCCGGCGGGTCTGGAGGACAACGTGACTTTTTGGAAGAAGGTCTACACGGAATGGGGCCGGGATAAAGTGGTCATCCATGATGATCGCCACTTGGCAGTTGTCTATCAGGTCGCACAGCTCCCTGGCCCGATCGAAGCTGTCTACACACCCGCGCAAAAGGATTATGTGCGCGCCCTGCGTGAGCGCTGGAGCGACCGCCTGCGCGGGCTGGAGCGGCGTATTGCCGCCCGGGCGCGGCTCAGCGCCGAAGAGGAAAAGCTCAAGGGCACGCTGGAAGCCGCCGGCGGTCCGGGAGCCACGTTTGGTGCCGCGGAGCGGGTGCGCAGTCAGCGGGGCGTGCGGGAGCGCTACCACGGTGGTCTGGAGCGCAGCGGTCGCTGGCTGGCCAAGTTCCGCGAGATCTTCCGCCGTTACGGCCTGCCGGAGGATCTGGCGCTGCTGCCACACGTCGAGTCGTCTTTTCAGGCCAACGCGCGCTCCAGCGCTGGGGCATCCGGCATGTGGCAGTTCATCCGGTCCACGGGCCGCACCTATATGACGGTGAATTCGTCCATCGACGAGCGACTGGACCCGGTGGCGGCGGCGGACGGCGCCGCACGTTACCTCAAGAATTCCTACAACAAGCTGCGAGACTGGCCGCTCGCGCTCACGTCCTACAATCACGGGCTGGGCGGGATGATGCGCGCAAAGGAGCGCTTCGGCACCGACTTCGTACGCATCGTGCGTGACTACGACGGGCGCTACTTTGGCTTTGCGTCTCGCAACTTTTACGCACAGTTTCTGGCCGCAAGGCACGTGGCGCTCAACGCGGAGCGGTACTTCCCCGAGGGCGTGCGCTATGCTGAGCCGCTCACCGACCAACCTGTAAGACTTCGCTACCCCGCCACCGTCGACGAGCTTGCGCTTCAGTACCGTGTGCCGCGCTCGGTGCTGACGGAGCGGAATCTCGCCTGGCTTGATCCGGTCAGCAGCGGTGCGCGTCCGGTGCCGGCGGGCACCACCCTTTGGGTGCCGTCAGGAGCGAGTCGCATTGCGCGTGGACTATCGCGGGCGAGCGCGTTTTGAAAAAGGGCTGCGGCTGTACGGCAGACGCCTGCTGCAAGCGCCTGTAGGAGCTGGGTGATGCGGCCTCGTCGGTGCGGCTGGGGCGGTGCATCGCAGACCGAGGTAAGTCCATAATGGCCATCAAGTCCGACCGCTGGATCCGCCGCATGGCCGAGGAGCATCGACTGATCGATCCGTTCGAGCCGAGCCAGGTGCGCGAGCGTTCAGGCATTGGGCACGTCATCTCCTACGGCACATCCAGTTACGGTTACGACATTCGCTGCGCTGACGAATTCAAGATCTTCACGAATATCAATTCGGCTGTGGTGGACCCGAAGCAGTTCGACTCCTCCAGCTTCGTCGACTTGAAGGCCGATGTCTGCATCATCCCCCCGAACTCCTTCGCACTGGCGCGCACGGTGGAGTACCTACGCATCCCCCGCAATGTGCTGACCATCTGCCTCGGCAAGTCCACTTATGCGCGGTGCGGCATCATCGTCAATGTGACGCCGCTGGAGCCGGAGTGGGAAGGGCACGTGACACTCGAGTTCTCCAACACCACGCCGTTGCCAGCCAAGATCTACGCCAATGAGGGTGTGGCGCAAATCCTCTTTCTGGAATCTGACGAGCCTTGCGAGACCTCGTATCGCGACCGCGGCGGCAAGTATCAGAATCAGCGTGGGGTCACGTTGCCTAAACCTTGACCAGAAGGTTCTAGGGTCTAGGTTCTAGTCTCTAGGGCCCTGGCCTGAAGCAGAGGGGAGTGGCGGCGATGGATTGCTATTCTGGCGTCGTGCGGGTTGCGCCGGGCATCGGCGTCGTACACGCTAGCCCCTAGCCCCTTCGTCCTCGGCCCTTGGCCCTTCGCTTTCGGCCCTCACTTGCCGTTCATGCCGAATGATCGTGCCACCGCCCTGTTCGTCGTCCTCGGTGGATTCTTCGTCTGCAACGCCCTGATCGCCGAGTTCATCGGCATCAAGATATTCGCGCTGGAGGCCACCTTCGGACAGGAGCCGCTGAACTGGAACCTGTTCGGCGAGGAGGGCTCGCTCAATTTCACCGCCGGCGTGCTGCTCTGGCCCGTGGTCTTCGTGATGACGGATATCATCAACGAATACTTCGGCCGGCGGGGTGTGCGCTTTATCTCCTACCTGACCGTCGGGCTGATCGTCTACGCCTTCTTTTTCGCCTATGTCGCAATTGGGCTGGCGCCGGCAGACTGGTGGGTGGGTATCGCTGAAGAGCGCGGCGTGCCGGACATGCAGGCGGCCTTCGCGGTGATCTTCGGTCAGGGCATGTGGACCATCGCCGGCTCCGTGGTGGCCTTCCTTGTCGGTCAGCTCATCGACGTGGCCGTCTTCCACCGGGTGCGGCGGCTCACCGGCGAGCGCTTCATCTGGCTGCGGGCCACCGGCTCGACGCTGGTTTCACAGCTGGTGGACAGCTTCGTGGTGCTCTACATCGCCTTCGTGCTGGGGCCGCAGCAGTGGCCGCTGTCGTTGTTCCTGGCGGTGGGCACCGTAAATTATCTGTACAAGTTCGGGGCTGCAGTGGCCCTGACGCCGGTGATCTACTATGCGCGCGCTCGCATCGAGCGCTTCCTCGGGTCGGCGCGGGCGGCGGAGCTCAAGGCCCGGGCGGCTGCTGCCTGAGCATGATCCTGACCTCAAGCGCCCGGATCTCAGACCCTCAAACTTCAGGCATCTGGATCTTCACGCCTCTGGGACGGTATCCGCCGTATAGCGATAGAGCCGCCAGCCTTGAATCGGGTGCTCGCAGCCGGCCGCGCTCCAAGGAGCCCCCCCTTGCACGACCTTGAGCGGTTGGCCGCGGCATTGGAAAATGCTGCGCGTCTCCACGGCCCGGAAACCCGGGATGTCCGGCGGCGCGAACTTGTAGGCCACCAGCCAAAAGCCCGTTTCGCGCAGCGCTGCCTGTGACGGTGCTGTCACCAATCGGCCGCGGGTGTACTCCGACGGACGGGCGATGTTCGGCCACTGTGGGACCGCGAGTGTCGGTGCGTGGAAGTTGAGCATGGCCGCGAACGGATAGCGGTCCGCGAATACCGGCGCGTCCAAACCTTCGACATACTCGGCGAGCGCAGGATAGCCATAACTCTCCCGCAGGATGCGCTGGGCGGCATCCGGCAGCGGCAGCGCCGCTGTCGCGGCGTGGAAGGCATACAAGCTCACCAACAGCAGATTCCCAGCGGCAGCGAGCAGCGCCCAGCCTGCCAAAGGCCGCAACACCACCGCCGCCGCCGGCACTGCGCAAGCTAGGTAGAGTGCGGACCAGTTGGCCTCCACATCGCTGCTGAGCGACAGCAGGCCGAACAGTGCCAGTGGAAAGGCGGTGCCCGCCAGCAGCAGCGATTTTGCGGGGGCATCCAGGGTGGTGGTGAGCCGACGTCTAGCTCCGCGCAGGCCCCCGCGCGCCCACAGGGCCGCGCCGAGGGGCAGGACCAGCAGCCCCCAGAAGGCCAGCTGACTGCCGAGGAAGCTCGCAAACTGACCCAGCCGGTCCAGGGTCGTCAGTGGCCCGCTGCCAGGTGGGGTGTAGGACTGGGAGCCAACAGCGGCCGGCAGCCCTTCGGCGGCGAGGTCGAAGCTGCCGAGCTCGGTGGCGAGCCCATGGCCGAGCTGAAAGCGCAGGCTGAGCCAGTCGTGCTGGGCGTTCCAAAGCACGTGCGGCGAAAACACCAGCAAGGCCAGCAGTCCTCCCAGGTACGGCCAGGGCGTGGCGAGTGCCCGCCGGTCCGCGGCCAGCATGGCCCAGAGAAATACTGGGCCTATGACCGCCATGCTGTACTTCCCGAGCAGCCCGAGCCCGGTGGCGACACCTGCGCTGAGCCAGCGCCGGCGCTCGCCGCGCAAGGCCACCAGCGCCTCGTGCAGGGCGAGCGCCCAGCAAAGGGTCAGCACCGTATCCGGGGTTGTGATGATGCCCGCGATGAGCCCGGGCAGCGTGCCGGCGGCGAGCACCAGCGCCAGCAGCAGGCCGTTGCCGCGCTGCAGCCCCAGCGCCGTGTAGAAGCGCCAGAGCACGAGCAGCGTCAGCAGACCCGCCAGCACCGCGCCGAGTCGGGCTGCGAACGCCGACGCGGGTGCGAGCAGCGTCCCCAGACCCAGCACGGCGACGCCCGGCGGATGGTCGAAATAGCCCCAGGCCAGGGCTCGAGCCCAATGGTAGTAGTAGGCCTCGTCTTGGGTGACAGGCACCGTTGCGGCAGCCCAAAGCCGCCACAGGGTGATCCCCAGGATGACTAGCAGGGGCAGACGTGCGTCCCGTAACGGCCCCGCATGCGTCGCCGCGCCGAGCTGCCGGTCTGCTCGGGACACCCTAGAGCCGTTGGATGCGCCCGCAGCCGTTCTCGCGCAGCTGCTGCCGGATCAGCGAGCGGATGCGGTTTTGCTCGTCCGTGAGCTCGATGGGCGGCGACGGCGAGCGGCTCAGCATAGATTCCGCCTGGCGCAAGTCATTACAGCGGTCACGCCCGCGCGGCTTCAGTGTGGCGCGGTAAACATGGGCCGACGCCCCGTAGAGAAAGCCGAGCGCGCTGCCCGGAACCTCCCGACGCGCCTCCTGGGCGGCCCGCAGGAGCTTTTCGTTCTCGCGGTCCAGCTTCTGCTCTTTGACGTTGTCGAGCCGATTGCGGCGCTCGCTCAGGGTGAGCAACAGCCCGCCGTGGTAGGAAACGCGGCTCGGGGCGTTCCGGTCCGGCTGCAGCTCCAGTGCCTTGCTATAGCCGGCCTCTGCGCAGTCCAGGAGGTCGCGCATTTTCGAGTCCTGGATCGAGGCGGTCTGCGGTTGCTGGATCGCGAGCTTCAAACAGGCGTCGCCTTTCACCGCATGCGACTTGGCGCAGTCCTCCGTGCGCGCGTTGCAGCGAATGTCGGTCAGCGCAATGGAGTTGAAGTCGCCGGCAACGGCCCTGGCCGTGAGCCGTTCGCTGAGCGCCGCATCGTCCGGGGTGGCGCAACCGGCACCGAGCAGCGCCGCCAGCAACACCACCGGCAGCGCCAACCCTAGTCCCATCCGCAAGCCTGATCTCACCTCAAGGCGCTCCGCTCTCACTTTTGAATCTTACCGGGCGCTGTCTGCCGTCCGCGAAGACCTCCCGACTGGCGGCCTATGATCGCACAGACGCGCCCCTGCGGCCCGCGCAGACGCAGTGTCACGGCGGCTCGATGCCGGTGTCGCGCGCCGTCTGTGTCCCCTCCTCAAAGCGGAAAAGCCGGCGGAGCAATGAATAGCCGAACAGCACCAGGAATACGGATGTGATCACGTCGCTCAGAAAGTGCCCGCCGGCGGCCATGCGCGCGAGCCCCACCAGCGCCGTGTAAACGGCGGCGAGCAATACCCAGCGCGAGCGCGGCCCGGCCAGCAGGTGTGCGACGCCGATCAGATACGCCGCGGCGGCGACGTGGCCGGAGCTGAAAGCGCCGCCGCTGCCGCCGGTATAGACAAAGGCCGGTGTGAAGGAGCGGTCGCCGCCGAACTGCTGCACCTGCACTGGTCGCGCGCGTCCCCAGTGCTCCTTGAGGATCTGGTTGACCAAGAGCCCCGGCAGCAGGGCGAGAACGCAGAGCAGCAGGGCGAGCTTGCGGCCAGTGAGCCCGAGCAGTCGCCGGCCGGTGCGCCGGTTCCAAAGCCAGACCGCCAACAGCGTCAGGTTGCCGGCCAGCATCAGCACCTCGACGGAGTGGTAGAGAAAGCGCTCCCAGACCTGGCCAAGCGCGGGAAAGCCTTCCCCGGGGCTGTAGAACCAGCCCGCGACCATCAGGTCCAGTGCCGGCCAAGCGAGCATGAGGTCAGCAAAGGCCAGAAACAGGATCAGCCAGCCCACGGGCACGCCCCCGATACGCCGGCGCAAAGGCGCAAGCCAGCGCCGACCGACGACCTGCGCCAGGTCTGTCATGGACATACGACCGGCGCCACCGGCGGCAGACCCATGGCCGCGAGATAAGCGCTGACGGCGGCCTCGACGGCATAGGGACGGGCCGCATCCCGCAGCCCATCGGTGTCCGGCGGCGCCGCGAGGATAGCCGCCATTGCCGCGGCCAGTGCCGGTGCATCCCCCACCGGCACCAGCGGGCCGAAGCGTCCGTCGGCGAGCACCTCCCGCGGGCCGCTCTGGCAATCCGTGGCCACCACAGGGGTCCCCAGCGCGAGCGCTTCAACCAGCACCAGCGGCATGCCTTCCCAACGGGAGGTGAGTGCGAACAGGTCCGCGTGCGCCAGGTAGGCGTAGGGCTGCGGTACGAATCCGGGCAGCGAGACGTCGTCGCCCACGCCGAGCGCGTCGGCCTCCGCCAGCAGCGCGTCGCGCCCGCCGCCTTCGCCGCGGATCATCAGCCGGCCGGGCCGGTCCGCGCGCAGTTGTGCGAAGCCGCGGAGCAAGGTCGCAAAGTCCGTGCGGAGGCTGAACTCGCCGACGCCGAGGAGCAGGGG
>NZ_JAIFKJ010000475.1 GCF_019695415.1 Thiohalocapsa sp. | reverse complement strand
TGTTGCCCATTCGGGACGGGTTGCGCGCATCGGGGGCCGGCCGCACGCCTGAAGCGGCGGCAGCCCGCGCCTCCCGCTGCAACTGAGCTGTCGGCCGGGTCCTTCCTGGTCCTTGCCAGAAGCCCTCAGTCGCCCCGCTCCGCCGCGAGCATGCGCTCAATACGCGCGCCATAGACCTCCAGCGCGACGCGCTCCGCCGGCAACAGCAAATCGCTGTGCGCGGGATTCTCCGGCGCTGCCTTGCCAACGAGTGATCGGAAGGCATGCAGTGCCCGCCGCACCGTGGGTTCATCGGTTCGCAGCACGGTGCCCCAGCCTAGCCCCATGTCCGTGCCGAGCAGGTCTGCGGGGTCGGCCGCGGGCTCCGTCGCATGGCTGGGTGGCTCAAGCAGTCCGAGACGCCACAGCGCCAGTGCGGCGGCGTCGCTCAGCACCGCAGTGGGCTCCGCGTCGCCGAGGCCGATAAGGGCCGCGAGTCGGCGCTGATAGTCGCGCATCTCCCGCGTGTCCAGGGGTTCGAGGATCTGCGCGCGGAGCAGGTCGCGCGTGGTGCCGTCATCCAGCCGGACTGAAAGTGTCGCGCCGTCCCCGCTGCCGGGTGCGTCCGGGTTGAAGGCCCTATGCGGCATGTCCCCTCCCTCCAGATAGAAGCCGACGCCGTATTTGGCCCGCACCAGCTCCGGCTGCCGGTCCGCCTTCACGCGCCGTTCGAGGTGGCGAAGGAACTCGGCCCAGGTGTAAGGGTCGCTGCGCGCCTGACCGTCGCGGTAGAACATACCCGCATTGCTGGTTACCACAGGCGAGTCGTGCGGATAGCCGTAGTCTGCGCGCCACTGTGGCGGCGGGGGCTGTGGCGGCTTGGGCGCCGGCTCGTCCTGTCGCCGCAGCATGGCATCCGCCGCGCGCGTGCCTGGTGTCGGTGCGCCCGGCGTCAGTGATCGGTAGCCCCGTGGCGCCAGCTCCAGCAACAGCTCCGGGCGTCCGGGCAGGGTGTCGCGCACCCGGCTCGTTCCGCCCGCCGCCGTGGGCGGGTCCGGCGGCGGTGGCGGTTTGACGGTGCGGGTATGGCGCGCGTCGCCCTGTGCCAGGGCCAGGATGCGCCGCCCCTGGGCGGGACCTAGGAAGTGAAAGAGGTAGTCCTCCACCGGATTCGTCGCCCCCGAGTCCTTGCTCAGCAGATACTTGGCGAGCGCGAGGATGGTGAAGTTATGCCGCAGCAGCTTGAGCTCCGGGTCGCTCGGGTCGCGCAGTCCGGCCATGGTGTCGCGGATCACGAGCCGGACGTGGCTGTCACAGAAGGGGCCGAAGCCGAGATCGAGGCGCCGCCTGCCGGCGGCTGGGTCAGCGGCGGTGAGTGCCAGGAGCTCTGCGCCGTACAGGTGGATGATGCGCTCGAAGGTCTTCGGCTGGAACTGCCAGACGCCGGCCGCGCGGCCCAAGCGGCCGCTGCTGAGGCGTGGGCGTACGAAGTCGTTCCAGGTGTGCGCGCTCTCATGCTCGCCTGTGGCCAGCAACTGACCCAGGCTGTACCCGGTGCGCTCCGCCACGTCCAGCAGCACTAGAAGCTGCGTCGGGCTGATGTCTTGGCTGCGATCCTGGTCCAGGGCGCGGCGGCGGGCTTGCGCCTCGAACGCCGCCACAGCCGCCAGCTGCACGAGTGCAGCGTGGGGCTCGGTGGAGGGCTGCGTTCGGAGGAGGTGGATGGGTGCGGCGCCGGCGACACCCGCCGCCAGCAGCGCCAGCACAATCAGGCCGGGGATGCGTCTTGCGATGCCGATGCTCTTCAGGGCGCCGCGACGCCCTACCGTGGGGGAGTGCATGGAGCCTCGCCTCTGCGTCATATTCGGGTCAGAGTTGATGGAAGCCTGTGGGTCCTTCAAGGGGCGCCGGCACGGCGCAGGCGACCCTTTGCACGAGCATTGTCCCACGTTGCTATGGCCAGGCTGCCAGCAGCGAGCCACTGACATGGCGCGGTGTTAACGCTGACACGGCGTCGTGCCCGCCCTTTGCTGGCACGTTCTTTGCTCGATCTGCATTGGTGTTTTCCGCCAAGACGCTCCAAGGCTGGCCCGTCCCAACGTTTGCTGGGGCCGGAGTCTTGCCCGGGATCAGCCAAGCTGCCGGTTACGCGACGCTACCGGCTCGTCCGAGAGTAACCTGACCGGAATACTTGCCCAACCGACGTATCGTCCCTGGCCTCAACCTCCGCAGCGGGAGAGCAGACCACCATGACCACCACGCATGACGGTGCGAGCCGCACCCGAAACCGCAAGCTCTTAGACTGGGTCGACGCGATGGCCCGGCTCTGCAAGCCGGAGCGCATCTACTGGTGCGACGGGAGCCAGGCCGAGTATGACCGCCTGTGCGAGGAAATGGTGCAGGCCGGCGCATTCGTTCGCCTGAATCCCGACAAGCGTCCCAACAGCTATCTGGCCCGCTCCCACCCGAGCGATGTGGCCCGCGTGGAGAATCGCACCTTCATCTGCTCCGAGCATCAGGAGGATGCGGGTCCTACCAACAACTGGATGGATCCGAATAAGATGCGCGCCATCCTGCGCGAGCGCTTCGACGGCTGCATGCGCGGGCGTACCCTGTACGTGATCCCGTTCAGCATGGGCCCCATCGGCTCCCCCATCGCGCAGATCGGCGTGGAGATCACGGACTCGCCGTATGTGGTTGTCAACCAGCGCATCATGACCCGCATGGGTCAGGCAGTGCTGGACGCCTTGGGCGAGCAGGGCGACTTCGTGCCCTGCATGCACAGCGTTGGTGCGCCGCTGGCCCCCGGTGAGCAGGATGTGCCCTGGCCCTGTGCCGGCAATGTGGAAGACAAGTACATCACCCACTTCCCGGAGACCCGGGAGATCTGGTCCTTCGGCAGCGGCTACGGCGGCAATGCGCTGCTGGGTAAAAAGTGCTTTGCGCTGCGCATCGCCTCCGTGATGGCGCGCGACGAAGGCTGGCTCGCCGAGCACATGCTGATCCTCGGCGTGAAGTCGCCCGAGGGCAAGAAGCACTATGTCGCTGGTGCCTTTCCGAGCGCCTGCGGCAAGACCAACTTCGCCATGCTGATTCCACCCGCGGGCTTCGAGGGCTGGGAGGTGACCACCGTCGGCGACGACATTGCCTGGATCAAGCCGAACGCCGAGGACGGTAAGTTCTATGCCATCAACCCGGAGTATGGCTTTTTCGGCGTTGCCCCCGGCACCAACGAGAAGTCCAACCCCAACGCTATCGCCTCGCTGGACGGCAATTGCATCTATACCAACTGCGCATTGACCGACGACGGCGATGTGTGGTGGGAGGGCCTCACAGACGAGCCGCCGGAGCACCTGATCGATTGGCAAGGCAATGACTGGACACCGGGCTGCGGGCGCCCAGCGGCGCACCCGAATGCCCGTTTTACCGCACCCGCCGCCCAGTGCCCGTCCATCGATCCCGAGTGGGAAAACCCCAGCGGCGTGCCAATCAGCGCCTTCCTGTTCGGCGGCCGCGTCAGCAAGAACTTCCCGCTGGCGTTTCAGAGCTACAACTGGGAGCACGGCGTCTACATGGCCGCCACCATGGGGTCCGAGGCCACCGCGGCGGCCATCGGCCAAGCGGCCATGCGCCGCGACCCCATGGCCATGCTGCCCTTCTGCGGCTACAACATGGCGGACTACTGGAAACATTGGCTGCGCATCGGCCGGCAGCATGTCGCCACGCCGCCCCGCATCTTCCGCGTCAACTGGTTCCGTAAGGACGAGCACGGCAAATTCGTTTGGCCCGGCTTCGGCGAGAACATGCGCGTACTGAAATGGGTCGTCGATCGCTGCGATGGCCGCGTCTCAGCCATCGAGAGCCCTCTCGGCTGGCTGCCGAGCTGGGACGATCTGCACTGGGACGGGCTCGAGTTCGACAAGGAGAAGTTCTTCTCCATCATGAACATCGACAACGAGGTGGCACGGCGGGAGACGGTGGAGCAGGAGGAATTGCTCACCCGCTTCGGCGACCACTTGCCGCACGAGATGGAGCTCGAGCGCGAGCTCCAACTGGCCAGGCTATACCACTCCCCGCCGGTGTGGGACCTCTCCCGCGCCGTCGCTGGCTGAAGCCGCCAGCCGCTCCGCTGCCGCCGCGGGGCGGCTGGCGTTCGGTACGCGGCGAGACCGAGTCAGGCCGCCGCCTCTGACCAACTGGCCGATTCCGGCGGCGAGCGCCGCCCTCGGCAGCCCGGCCCTTCGCTAGACTGCGTATCATCCAAGCGCTGTCGAAAGCCCGCCGGCACCGGTCCGGACGGTGCCCGTTGGCGCCACCAGCAACGCGCCGACCGGCGCCACGCAGTCCATCCATGCCGAGAGCGCCTGTTGCCGTCGCCCCCCGCCCGTCGCTGACGTGGTGGTTAGGCTTGATCGTACTGCTGTCCGTCTCCGGCGTAGCCACCGCGGATCGGGTGCAAGAGGTCATCGACGCCACCCGCTTCGCCTATGGCCTGGAGTCGGCCTACTGGGAGGACCCAGTCGCCTTTTCGACCTACGACATGCTCTACGCCCACTATCGGCAGGGCTTCAGTCCCGAGCTCGCGGCAGCCATGACTGCCCATACGCTGGCAAGCGATGGCGACCTCGCCACCTGGGTGCCGGAGCAAGTCTTCGTCGCGGAGCTCGGCGTCAACGAGGCCCTGGTGTGGTTTCCAACGCCCGCGGCCTTCACCGAGCACGGCCTCTGGGGCCTAGAGGACTATATGCACGTGCGCCTGCGCCGCGAGGGCGGGCGCTGGGTCGTCTACTGGGGCCGTGACAAGTCGGCCCCGCCGGCGCAGTGATGCTGCCCGGCGCCGGACGCCGGTGAATCGGCGTCTCCTTCGTGCCCCATTGCAGCGTCAGGCTTTGCGGCGCAGTGCGGCGCGAAATCCCCGTTCCGCCAAATCCATGTGCGCTTCCAGCGCCGAGCGCTCCGGACCGGTCAGCGTCTGCGCATAGGCGCGCAGGCTGGTCTGGTAAGCGTCCAGCGCGGCCTGCACCACGCCCGCGGTGAAACGCTCCTCCGCTGTGGTTGCCGCTGCCGCGTCATTCGCCACCGGCTCCACGACGGCACTGCGAGGAATCAGCTTCTGTGCGCCGCCGACGTCGGCATGCGCCGTCATGGGGCCGGTCTTGCGGTACAGCTCGCCCTGCCAGCAGAAGCGGGCATCCGGCGGGAGTTGTGTGAATTTCATCGTCGAAGCGGCAATACCATTGGCCTGCGGAGAGATTGCGACGCAGTATGGCACGGCTTGCGACAACAGGGTCCGGGTCGGGCTAAGC
>NZ_JAIFKJ010000496.1 GCF_019695415.1 Thiohalocapsa sp. | reverse complement strand
CACCGGTATCGATCACGTCGAAGCGTAGGCTTGGACACTCTGCATCTGACGCTTCCAGGTGAATGCGGATCCGAACACCCCCCCGATCCGTGAACTTGACCGCATTGCCAACAAGGTTGAGGAGAACTTGCCGGAGGAGCCCCGGATCCGTCCGACAGCGCAGGGGCACGTCCGGACCGGTAAACAGCGTCAATACGATCGCCTTTGCCGAGGCCCGGCCAGCCAGCAGCCGCAGCACGCCCGCGGCAACCGCCTCCGGCTCGCAGGGCTCCAAGCGTGCCTCAACGCGGCCCGCCTCGATCTTGGAAAAATCGAGGATGCTCGTGACGATCGACAGCAGGTTCCGACCCGCCTCACTGGCGGTTCGCGCATAGTCGCGCTGCTCGTCGTCGAGGCCCGTGTCGAGCAGCAGGTCGTTCATGTTGATGATGGCATTCAGCGGCGTGCGGATCTCGTGGCTCATGGTCGCCAGGAAACGCGACTTGGCCACGTTGGCGCGCTCCGCACGGCGTCGAGATTCCTCCAGGGCCGCCTCATTGCGCTTCTGCTGCGTGATGTCGACGAAATGCGCGACGTAATTGGTGGTCTGCCCTTCGTTGTCGCGCACCGCCGTGATGCTGAGCCGCTCGGGAAAGATCTCGCCATTCTTGCGGCGGTTCTCGATCTCGCCCTCCCAGTGCCCGTCGGCGAGTAGATGCGCCCACATGTTCTGGTAGAAGGCGTGACCCTGGCGATCGGATTTCAGCACTCGGGGTGTCTTGCCGACGACCTCCTCAGCCGTGTAGCCCGTGACCTCCGAGAACGCACGGTTGACCCTCAGAATGCGCGCCGCTGCGTCCGTCACGAAGATGGCTTCCTGCGCCTCGAACGCCTGCGCAGCAAGCCGAAGCTCGCCCTCGACCCGCTTCCGCTCGCTGATGTCGCGCATGAAGGCGGTGAAATAGGCCCCGTACTCTGTTGCGACATGGCTGATCGCGATTTCCACCGGAATGCGCGCGCCGCTCTTGTGCAGGGCGGGCAGCTCAAGGCGCTTTCCGAGCACGGGTCCGAAGCCGGTGTCGCGGAATCGGCGCATCCCTTCGCGATGCCCCCGCCGGTGCTCGTCCGGAATGATCAGCTCGTCGAGCATGCGCCCGATCGCCTCCTCGGGACTGAACCCGAAGATGTCCTCGGCGGAGCGGTTGTATTCGAGGACCCTGCCATGCGTGTCAATCGTGATGATGGCATCGAGCGCGGCCTCGACCATCGCGGCCTTCTGTGCATCGCGCTCCTCCAGTCGGCGGGCGAGGTCGCGCGCCCGCGCGAGGCCCTGCTCCTGCTCTGCATCGGACTCAGCGAGCCGCGCCGACATGGTGTTGAAAGCGACCAGGGATTGGGCGACCTCATCCCGTCCTTTGACGGGGACCCTAAATCCCGGCCCCTCGTTGCCGATACGCTCCGAGGCGTCCCGCAAGCGCTGCAGCTGCCGTGTGAGCACGGTGCCGAGGGCGAACGAGAACAGGGCCACCAGCGCCATTTCCAACGCCGCCAGGCCGATCGCCCCGGCACGGGCCTCACGGAGCAGGGCTAGAAAGGCGTCCACCGAGAGCCCCAGCTCGACGCGCCCGAAGCTCATCCCCCCCTCGCGAATCTCGGCAGCGGTATCGAAAATGCCATCCTCGGCGTGCGACGGCTCCGCGTCGGACACGAAATCCCGGCCCAGCGCTTCGCCCTGCCCGCCCTGGGCCAGCACGATCCCTGTCTCTTATCCAACTCTCCGAGCCCACGAGACCCCTGAG
>NZ_JAIFKJ010000124.1 GCF_019695415.1 Thiohalocapsa sp. | reverse complement strand
GCGGGGCGTCCTGCCCCGCACGGGAAGCGCCAATAAATCGGCGCTTCCCTAAGCGATTTCGATCGACCTGACGTGATGCCGCAGCGACAGCCGAGGGGCGTGACGGCCGCGAGATGAGGGATGATATTTGCCGCGAGAGAGGGACGGCGGAGAGGTGGAGGCCCAGTCCTGGGCAGAATGCCTGCACACCCGTCCCATGACGGGTGCGCAGGCGTTGGTTGCCGAAAGCGGATCAGCCGGAGCGGACCGGTTCTGTGACCACGTCGCTGCTGCTCTGCACCACGGTCTCCACCGCCTCGTGCAGCTTGTGCTCGTCCTCGGCGTCGGAAACCGCCTTCTTGACTGCCATTTCGACATAGAGCTCCTGGTTGAGCCCGATGTAGAGGGCATAGACGCCCACCAAGAGCACCAGCGCGAAGGGTAGTCCGGTGCTCACCGCAGCCGTCTGCAAGGTGGTGAGGCCACCGCCGATGAGCAGCACGGCCGCGACGACGCCCTCCATGACGGCCCAGAATACGCGCTGCGTGGTGGGCGAATCGAGCTTGCCGCCGGAGGTGAGGTGGTCGACCACCAGGGAGCCCGAGTCCGACGAGGTGACGAAAAAGATGGTCACCAGGATGATGGCAATGCCGGAGAGCACCTCCGCCACCGGGAAGTTGTCCAGCATCGCGAACATGGCCTTGGCGACGTCCTCGTTGACAGCCGCTGCGATGTCGGCAATGCCAGCAGCCTGCAGGTTCAGTGCCGCGCCGCCGAAAACGGACATCCACACGAAAGAAAGCAGCGTCGGGATCAGGATCACGCCGAAGATGAACTCTCGCACCGTCCGCCCCTTGGAGATGCGCGCGATGAACATGCCGACGAAGGGCGACCACGAGATCCACCAGGCCCAGTAGAACACCGTCCAGGAGCCCTGCCAGTTACTGTCGCGGAAGGTCTCCGTCCAGAGACTCATCTCCGGCAAGATGGTCAGGTAGAAGCCGAGGTTCTGCGTGAAGCCGCTCAGAATGTAGACGGTCGGCCCCACCAGCAGCAGGAATGCCATGAAGATCGCGGCCATGGCCATGTTGGCCTCACTCAGCCGCTTGACGCCGGCATCCAACCCAGCGAACACGGACAAGGTCGCAAAGCCTGTGATGACGGCGATCAAGATCACCTGCGTCTGGGTGTCGATGCCGATACCGAATAGGTGGTCTAGGCCGGCATTCACCTGCTGCACGCCGAGCCCAAGCGATGTCGCCAAGCCGACGAGGGTTGCCAGCACCGACAGAATGTCGATGACGTTGCCCCAGAAGCCATAGATCCTGTCGCCCAGCAGCGGATAGAACACCGAGCGGATGGTGAGCGGCAGCCCGCGATTGTAGGCGAAGAATGCGAGCCCGAGCGCGACGATCGCGTAGATGGCCCAGGGATGGATACCCCAGTGGAAGTAGGTCACACCCATGGCGGCCTGCGCGGCCTCGGGCGTTCCCGCCTCGATGCCGTTGAACATCGGCGACGGAGTCTGGTAGTGATACATGGGCTCGCCCACGCTCCAGAACATCAGCCCGATGCCCATGCCCGCACTCAAGAGCATTGCATACCAGCCTAGCGTCGAGAACTCAGGCTTGGCCTCGGCACCGCCGATGCGAATGTGCCCGAACTTGCTGAGGGCGAAGTAAAGCGCGGCCAGAATGAAGAGGTTCGATACTAGAATCAGGAACCAACCCATGGTGCCCGTGATGGCGGACATCGCACCGTCGAAGAAGGCCTTCGCCTCTGCCTGGAACATCAACGTCAACAGGATGAAGACGATGAGCACGAAGCTCGACACGAAGGTCACGTGCGGATGCAGGTCGAAGCCAAACCCGCTCCAGTTGTTATCTCCGGGCTCCCGCCGCGGGGCATCATCCTCGTAGGAGGCGGTGGGCCTGATCTGCAGGCCCACGAACTTGTCGCGCTCCCGAATGGCTTTGCGGCGCGCCTGCCGCTCCACCTCCTTGAGCTTCTTCGCCAGCGCGCGTTTCTCCTTGGCCGTGCGCTCGTCTGTGTAATGGGTCATGTTTGTTCTCGCTCGATTACCGATGAACACGCAGCCCGCGTCGGCACCGATCAACGGTACTGACCTGGGCTTCCTGCTCTCCTACAGTGCCACGAAAATTGCTTCGGACCCAAACGATTGCAACCCCAGACCGCCGACAGCTCGCTGCCCGATCGTGCACATTCTTCAAGTATCCCCGCCCGTTCGGCGATGTTTCGTTCCATAAGCTCCACCCCGAATACGGCGACCAAAAAAAGGGGACAGTGTACTAAATTGCCCGAGTTTAGAGAGTGAGGCCTAGAAGCTGGAAATTCGGCCTAGAGACGGTGACGCCGCGGGGCCCCCCCGCCCCACCCCCCCCCCCCGCGGCGCAACCCCGCCGGGACGGCCCCCAGGCCTGGCGGAGAAGTCCCAAAGCGTGGACCATAACCGGCGCCAGGCCCCCGGCACAGCCCCCACACCGTCATGAAGGACACCGTGACCAATCCGCAGATGCAGCTGGCACGGGAGTTCGTCCGCACCACCAACCGCAGTGTCTTCCTCACGGGCAAGGCCGGCACCGGCAAGACGACCTTCCTGCACAACCTGAAGGGCGACCTGCCCAAGCACATGATCGTCACGGCGCCCACCGGCGTGGCGGCCATCAACGCCGGCGGCGTCACCCTGCATTCGTTCTTCCAGCTCCCCTTCGGTCCCTTCGTGCCCGGCGGCGAGGCGGAGCGGCAGGCAGTGGTGCACCGGCTGAAGCGCGAGAAGCGCGACATCATCCGCAGCCTGGATCTGCTCGTCATCGACGAGATCAGCATGGTGCGCTGCGACCTGCTGGACGCGGTGGACTTCGTGCTGCGCCGCCACCGCGCCTCCGATCTGCCCTTCGGCGGCGTGCAGCTCCTGATGATCGGCGACCTGCATCAGCTCGCCCCCGTGGTGCCGGACAAGGACTGGGCCATCCTGCGGGACGTCTACGACTCCGGCTATTTCTTCAGCAGCCGGGCGCTACAGGCAACCGATGTCGTGCCCATTGCGCTGGAGCACGTCTACCGGCAGTCCGACCCGCACTTCATCGCACTCCTGAACCGCGTGCGCGACAACGAGCTGGACGACGCCACCCTTACCCAGCTCAATGCGCGCCATGTGCCGGGCTTCACGCCCGATGCGTCAGAAGGCTGGATCACGCTCACCACCCACAACCGCAGCGCCGAGCGCATCAACGAGGAGCGCCTCGAGGCCCTCGATGCCAAGCCGTTTCGGTTCAAGGCCAAGATCGACGGCGACTACCCGGCACACAGCTGGCCCACGGCCGAGACCCTGACCCTCAAGGTGGGCGCGCAGGTGATGTTCGTACGCAACGACAGCTCGGCGGACAAGCGCTACTTCAACGGCAAGATCGGCACCGTCACGCAGCTGTCGCGCGGGCGCATCGTCGTACAGTGCCCTGCCACTGCAAGCGAGCCGGAGACAGACATCGACGTCGAGCCGGTCACCTGGGAGAACATCGAGTACAGCATCGACGAGGACACCAAAGAGATCAGCGAGGCAGTCATCGGCACCTTCACGCAGTATCCGCTGCGCCTCGCCTGGGCCATCACCATCCACAAGAGCCAGGGACTCACGTTCGAGCGCGCCATCATCGACGCCGGCGCCGCCTTCTCCCATGGCCAGGTCTACGTGGCCCTGAGCCGCTGCAAGACCTTCGAGGGCATGGTGCTGAGCAGCCCCATCCCCCGCCGCGTCATCAAGACCGACCGCGCCGTCTCTCAGTATGTCGGCGCCGCCACACGCAACCCGCCGACGCGCCAACAGCTCGATGAGGCCCGCATCGCCTATCAACAAAGGCTGCTGCGCGAATGCTGGGACTTCGATGCCATCGGCGGCCGGCTGCGCAGGCTCTTCGGTACCCTGCGCAGCAACCACAAGGTGCTCGACCTGACGGGCGCCGACGGCATGGACGACTTGGAGCGCAAGACGCTGAAGGACATCGTGGACGTCGGCAGGAAGTTCCGGCGGGAGCTGGACGCCCTATTCCGGCAAGACCAAGCGCCCGAGGACGACACCCACCTGCAAGAGCGCGTGCGCAAGGCATCCGCCTATTTTGCTCGGGAGCTGCAGCAGGGGCTCGGCCCCTCGCCCGACGGCTTCCCCTTCGACACCGACAACAAGGCCCTGCGCAAGACCCTCAACGAGGCGCTCACCGAGCTGCGCAAGGCGCTGGCCATCAAGACCGCCGGCATCGCGAGCTGTCGGGAGGGATTTGCGACCAACGCCTATCTCAACGCGCTTGCCAAGGCACGCATCGACGTCGAGGCCCGGCCGCCGCGGGCCGCGGCAAACAAGCCGGCAAAGGCTTCGGCTGACACCGGCGACGCCGACAGCACCGATCTTCTGGTGGCACTGCGGCAATGGCGCAAGGAGAAGGCGGACGAAGAAGAGCGCGAGGGTGTCACCCGCTACCGCATCCTCACCCGGGCCGTGCTGCGGCAGATCGCGGATCAGATGCCGGAGACCCCGGAGGCCCTCGCCGCCATCAGCGGCATCGGCAGACACACCGTTGAGCGCTATGGCCACGAAATCCTCGACATCATCGCCAAGCACCAGGCAACGGCAGGAAGCGGACAGCGGCACCGGGCCAAAACGCACGGGCCGCAGGAAGACACCAAGCTCATCAGCTACCAACTCCACCAAGAAGGCCTGAGCATCGAGGAGATCGCGGCGCGCCGCTCCCTCAAGCCCACCACCATCGAGGGCCACATCGCCCATTTCATCGGCACCGGCGAGCTCGCCGTCACCGACTTCATCGACGCCGACAAGCTGGCGCGCATCACCGCCGTGCTGAAGGAGATGGGGACCGACACCTTTGGCCCCGCCAAAGCCGCCCTCGGCGATGACTGTTCCTACGGCGAGCTCAAAATGGTGCGGGCGCATCTGGCCAGGAAGCGGTGATGGCCTGTCTGCGCTGAAGTCACCGTCCGCAGGTCGCGCTCTTGTCCCACTACCCTCGCTCGCGCTGGGCCGTGACCTGCACGATATGCCTTCGGAGAAAATACGCCGACGACCGACCTCGCTCCGACGCTCCAGCGTCCCATGCCATCGGCACGCAGGTCGTCGCCGCGGCCGAGGGTCAGCCACCACTCTGAGTGCTCACCAACCACTGCAGACGGCAGTCTGTTGCCTCTGTACCTTATCACCATCTCCCAGCCCACGACACTCCTAAGCTACACGTATGCCGCCTTCTGCTTGAACAAAAAAAACACGCCACAACTACACACCCTACACCAACTA